>CBDUPM010000007.1:0-20956 GCA_965369105.1 uncultured Bacteroidales bacterium
CTCTAAACAGGTAAAGCCCCGGGTTTTAACATTCACTTTAACTTTATTAAGGATTTAATCTCATATCAGCTTACAGAAGGACAATGGATTTTAGCTGTTCTTTGCGGTATGCTTATAGGAATGTCTAAAACCGGACTTTCAGGAGCAGGGCTGTTTGTCGTCCCGGTTTTCGCAAAAATATTTGGTGGAAAACCCTCTGCGGGGATTGTTCTGCCGATGCTAATTGTGGCTGATATTTTTGCTGTTAAATACTATAACCGTCATGCAAACTGGAGATATGTATTAAAACTTTTACCCTGGGCTTTTGTTGGAATTATCATTGCTTTACTTGTTGGTCAGCTGATTAATGACGAACAGTTTAAAAAAATGATAGCCATCCTGGTTCTGCTGGGAATAGGTTTGATGATTTACCAGGATTTCCAAAGAAATAATTTACAGATTCCGGATTATTGGTGGTTTGCGGCTTTGTTGGGACTGGGAGGAGGATTTGCCACTATGATAGGGAATGCTGCCGGACCTATAATGTCGCTTTACCTCTTATCCATGCGGCTTCCAAAAAACATTTATATTGGAACCGGTGCCTGGTTCTTTTTTATCGTGAATGTTTCCAAGGTCCCCTTACATGTTATTTTTTGGAAGACAATTAGCCTGGAAAGTTTGGTATTTAACCTGATAATGGTAATCCCTATTATTTTGGGTGCTGCCGGCGGGTTTTACCTTGTAAAAATTATTCCTGAAAAGGCATACCGATGGATAATCATTTTGAGTACCGTTGCCGGTGCTGCGGCTCTATTGTGATTCTGGTTTGCTGTTTTTCCTGTAGTCGCGGGACTGGAAATACTCATATAATCCTATATTTCCCAAAATGAGCAGCATACCATAGAATATATCCTCCACCGGAATGGTCAGGAGACGTATTCCAAGATTTTCATCATTATTATACCAAACGATTTCCTGTTCTATTCCGGTTCCCGTTAAAATACCGTTTACAATCAGGAAAGGTATAAGGGTAATGAGATAGGCAAAATAAAACCATCCCATAAATTTTACCTTTAATCCAAAATGCACAATTAATATGGTCAGGGACAATAATATGAAAGTGAGAAAAGTATAAGCTTTGTCCCAGCTCAATAATCCCAGGATCAATAAAAAGCCTATCAGGAACATAGAAATGGCTCTTGAAATGTTTTCAAGGGGAGATTTCTTTAAGTAAGCTTTAAATACATCGTATAGGAAAACGGAAGAATAGGGAACGGTGATAAAAAACAGCCATTCTCCCGGAGGCAAATTGATTATTTTAAATGAACTGAGATGCAGGGGATTAAATCCCCATATTCCTTTAGCTGTAAATATTATATCCCAGATGATAAAAACAGCAAGGATTATTCCAATGGCTGGAAACAGGTATTTCCATCTTTTGTAATAATGGACCTTTCTGTCGAAACTCAGCAGTAAAGGAATGGATACCGCTAATATATTTACAAGGAGATAGGTAGACATATTTTCAATATTTTCCTCTTTCTGCTTTCCCTTCCGATTTAAAATACTTCCAGGGTATCATCAGGATGAAACCATAATTCTTTTTCCCGATATGATGATCGTTATGAGCCCTGACAATGGCTCTGAAATAATGGTTATCTATCGTGTCCAGAATTTTTAAACGACGATGGACCAATACATCATGAAAAAGGAAATATGCGAGACCATAAAGAGCTATCCCAATACCAATATAAAAAGAATAGCTGAATTCAGGGAGTCCGAGAATGATGAGTACCATACTGGGAACTGCAAATATCAGGGCAAAAATATCATTCCACTCAAAAGGATGATGTTCACGTGTGTGATGATCTTTATGCAATATCCAAAGAAATCCGTGCATAACGTATTTATGAGTGAACCAGGCCATAAATTCCATAAAGAAAAAGGCCGCCAAAACAAGTAACACAGGAATTAAAATATTCATTTTATAATTGTTTTTATTTTTTTCTTAATTAAACCTTACCCAGTTTAAACATAAAATAAGTATTCATAAGCAGGAAATATTTCCTGAGATCTGAAATCCGTATACGTCTTTTACGAACTTCTTCAGCTGGTAAACGTCTGATCTTCTTAAAAAGTTTATAAAAATAAATGTAAGACAAATATACACCCATCCGGGAAGCCTTTGGAAGCTTTTTAATTCCTTCCAGACCGGTTTTAAAATCAGATTCAATTTCCTTTTCAATAAACTTCTTATCCTCTTCTGTGAAATTTGATAAATCGATGCAGGGAAAATATGTCCGTCCCATTCCTTCGAAGTCAGCTTTAAGATCTCTGAGGAAATTGATCTTTTGATAGGCTGCCCCCAGTTTCATCCCCATGGGCTTTAACTCTTCAAATTTTTGTTTATCACCATTTACAAAAACATGCAAACACATCAGGCCTACTACTTCTGCAGAACCCAGGACATATTTTTTAAATTCTTTGGGATCGTATTCTTTTTGTTCCAGATCCATCTCCATACTACCCATAAAAGTGTCTATCCATTCCCGGTCAATATTAAATTTATGCACAACTTCCTGGAAACTGTTGAGAATAGGATTTACACTGATCCTGTCTTCCAGGGCCAGGTCCAGGCTTTCCTGAAACCTCCTGAAGAGTTTTTCCTTGTCATAATCATGAAAGGTGTCAACGATTTCATCCGCCAGCCTTACAAAGCCATAAATGGCATAAATGGGGGCTCTGAGCTCTTTATCCAAAAACCTGATTCCGATACTAAAAGAAGTGCTATAGGATTTTGTGAGACTTTCACTTAAATCGTATGAAACTTTATCGTATAGTGACTTCATAATTTACAGGGATTTTTCAATTTGATCAGCTACAACCTGTCCGGAAATTATAGTGGGAGGCACACCCGGACCCGGAACCGTTAACTGACCTGTATAATAAAGGTTTGACACTTTTTTATTTCTCATTCTGGGTTTTAAATTAGCGGTTTGGAATAGCGTATTGGCCAGTCCGTAGGCGTTGCCTTTATAGGAATTGTAATCATTGATAAAATCGTTATGAGCATAGGTTTTCTTGTAAATGACATGTTTCTCAATTTCCTGTCCGGTTATCTTTTCCAGGCGCTCCATTACAATTTTAAAATATTTTTCCCTGGTTTCATTTGTATCTTTCAAATCGGGAGCCACCGGAATTAATATAATGAGATTGTCTTTTCCCTTTGGAGCCACAGATGGGTCGGTAACGGTGTTGTTAGAAACATAAATAGCGGGATTTGTAGGCCATTGGGGATTATCATATATTTCCTCCGCATGTTTTCCAAAATCTTCATCAAAGAATAAATTGTGATGCTGAAATGCTTTTAATTTTTTATCAATACCCAGATAAAAAAGAAGGGAGGAGGGTGCCATCACTCTTTTATCCCAATATTTTTGACTGTATTTCCTGTATTTTTCCGGTAAAAGATTTTGTTCCACAAAATGATAATCTGCAGCCGCAACCAGTCCATCCATTTTATATTCCTTTTCCTTACTGATCAATGCGGCAACCCGGTTGTTTTCCATTATAAGCCGGTCAACCGGACTGGAGGTATGAAATTCCGCCCCGAATTCTTCTGCAACCGATTTCATGGCTTTAATAACGGAGTACATTCCTCCAATCGGGTACCAGGTACCCAGTTTAAGATCGGCGTAATTCATTAAAGTATACAGAGCCGGGGTATTCTGAGGGGTTGCCCCCAGGAAGATAACCGGGAATTCCAGTATTTGCCTTAACTTTTCGTTTTTAAATTCACTTCTGACATATTTAGAGACAGACTTAAAGAAATCCAATTTTAAAATTCCCTTGATAAGGTCCCATCTCATAAGCTCAGAATAGGAATTCCCCGGTAAATATACCAGCTCGTTAATTCCGATATTGTATTTGAATTCTGCCTTATCAAGAAACTTTTTGAGTTTTGCTCCTGCTCCTTTTTCATTTTCCTCAAACATGGTAAGCAGTTCATCCATTCCTGCAGGTACATCTAAATAGTCATCCTTACCAAAATACATCCGGTAGCCCGGATCGACACGTTCAATTTTATAGTAATCAGAAACAGTTTTTCCAAAACGGTTAAAGAATTTTTCAAAAACCTCAGGCATCCAATACCAGGTAGGGCCCATATCGAAACGGAATCCTTCTTCTTCTAAAACCCGGGCCCTTCCTCCCACCATTTCGTTTTTTTCAAATACCTTTACCTTATATCCTTTTTGGGCAAGCGAAGCTGCAGCTGAAAGACCTGCAAATCCTGCTCCTATTACGTTTATTGTTTTGTTCATTTTGGTTTAGCTATATTTAAGCAGTAAACAGGAAACAATTTACATAAAGTTTTGTTTAAAGTTAAAAGAAATTCGTTCAACAAAATGATTTTATTCACTTCTTTTTCCACATTATTCCTGCCAAAGAGACTGTTTAAGCATGAAAACAGCATCATAATGATCATTGCTTTCTTTTTCCTTTCCGGATTTTTCTTTCACCAGATGGAGCTTACGCGTAAACCGGTCATGGCTATCACGGATATTTTTTTATTCCTCGCAAACGGAGTTGTGATTTACTTTCTTCTTAAAAAGCAGTTCTCAACAAAGCTTTTATTATGGAGTTTAGTGGTTTTCATATCTACCTTTATAATTGAATATTTAGGTGTTTTAACCGGTGTAATTTTCGGGGGATATCACTATGGGGAAACCATGCTCTTTCAAATTGGAAATGTCCCGGTTATTATTGCAGTAAACTGGACCATCCTGATTTTAGCTACTTACAATATCGCCAGAAAAATCACAAGCAGTCCTGTTTTGAGCCCGTTTCTCAGTTCCGTTTTTATTGTCCTTTTTGATATAATTCTTGAACCGGTGGCTATGCATCTGGATTACTGGCAATGGGAAATGGACCTGGTGCCAAACCGAAATTATGTTGCCTGGTTTTTAATTTCCCTGGTTTCCGCATCTTTTTTATCCATATTGAAAATTTCACCTGATTCAAAAATTCTCAGGGCCTTCTTCTTTATACAGGCGGGCTTTTTTCTCCTTTTTTGGTTGGTAATTTTTTAATAGCGCACGCCAATTACTGTAACATCATCCACCTGTTCCAGGTCATCTCTCCAGTCTTCAAAAGTCTTATCTAAAATTTTTGCCTGTTCCAACAGCGATTGATCCTGGATTTCGAGTATTAAATTACGGAAGTTTTTGGTCAGGAATTTTTTCATGTTAGGACCGCCAAACTGGTCTGCATATCCATCAGAAAATGTATAAAAGGTGTCGCCTTTTTGAAGTTTTAATTTATGGAGGCTAAAATTCTCCATTTCTTCATGTACTGATACGGGCATTTTATCCCCTTTTATTAAGGTTAAATCTCCATCACTAATCAGATATAAAGGATTATTTGCCCCGGCAAATTCAAGGGTGTCATTTTTATAATCTATTACACATACTGTCATATCCATACCGTCTTTAACATCGCTTCCGCCTTCTACCTGTTTTAATGCAGATATAATTTCAGCTCTGAGTTCATTCAGGATTTCATCCGGGTGATAGATCCCCTTATTAGAAATAATTTCATTCAGAAAACTCACCCCCAGCATACTCATAAAGGCACCCGGAACGCCATGTCCCGTGCAATCGGCCGCTATTATAAACTGTTTCTGATCAATCTCATTCACCCAGTAAAAATCACCACTCACTATATCGCGGGGTTTGTATAGAACAAAATGCTCAATCCGGTCACTGAACAACTCCAGAGAAGGAAGCAAAGCAGTTTGAATCCTTTTTGCATATTCAATACTGTCGGTAATATGTTTCTTTTGATAAGCGATCTGATCCCGCTGATTTTCAGCAATGTCTCTTTGTTGTCTGATCTCCTCTTTCTGCGCAGTTATCAGGGTATTTTTTTCTTCCAGAATAATATTTGCTTTTTTCTTATTCCGGTAGTTGGTATAAATTACCCAGGCCAGTATCCCCATAGCAAACAAGAAAACAATTGAAAAATATATGATCAGCTTTTGTTTTTCTATTGCTTTTAATTGAATTTTAATTTGATTGTCTAGGTCTTCCAGTTCAAGTGATTGATCTTTTATTTTCACCTCACTTTCGGCAATGGTTTTTTCCCTTTCCCTGAGTATTAGTTCTTTGGTTTCGATTTCCTGTATCATATCCGATACCAGTTTCTTCTGAGCAAGGATCTCCTTCTGATATTTTCTTAATTCAGCTTCTTTAGCCAGTAAATTTCTTTGTTTAGCTGATATGGCATCATTAAGGCTGTCCAGCCTGGCCTCCTGCCTGGCAATCATTTCTTTTTGCTTTATTATCTGTTCATCCAGTTCAGCAATCAGTTTTCTTTGTGCTTCGGTAATTTCTTTCTCTTCTACCAGTTCTTCTTCCGTTTTTTGAAATAAAACTTCCCAGTCTTCCCGGGTTTTAATCGCCTGTGCCAGGAAAAGCTCGTTTACATTCATTCCCTCGGAATTCATTAATTCCTCATTTAATTCAAAGCGGGGATAATCGTCCACCACCACAAAATTGAGCATGGACTCCCTGAACTCATAACCTTCACTTATTAAAAGGGTGTTTTTCCCGGAAATACTTTTCAGAATCTGATCAATTTTGTAATTTTCATTTGCATTCACATATAAGATCCTGGTGTGCTCAATCTGATTTATCTCCCTGAAAGAAAGCAGTTTAACATCTTTTCCCTGGATTTCCTTGCGGGTTTTTGTCAGGGCTTCAAGTTCCCAGAAGAGTTTATCATCTTTGCTTAATACTCCAATTTTAAAATCTTCGCTTGCTTCCATTACTTCAGCAGGCCATTCCACATATTTAGAAATATCCATTATATACAAAGCCCGGGTTTTATCATTAAATCCCTGGCAGTATGAATTGAGATTTATTCCAAGAAAAAGGACGGTAAGCAGGAAGAAGAAAGAATTTTTTTTATTAATTTGATTTATGAGGTTGATCAAAACGATTTTCATATGCGTTATTAGATTTTAACTGGGCTTTCCAATAAAAGTTTGTAATATTTAATTTACGTCCGATTTTAAAAAAGGTTAGGGCACTTTGATTGAATTTCACAGGTTTAGATAATTTATTTATATAACTTTCCTTAAACTTCTTTTTTTGAGAGAAATAAAAACCCTGTTTAGTAAACAGATTAATGGTTTTCCTGATCATCCAGTCCGGCTTGATCTGAATCCCTTCCACTCCTCCTTTTATAATTGTGCCCAGGTACTGCATTTCCAGCTTTAAACAGACTTTTTCCAGGTATCGCTTCACAAATATTGAATGATGGGATTCCGGGAATCCGGATTGAATAATAAAACCCATCGGTTTGTTTTTTATCTTTTGTTTCAGTGGAGATAACTTTTCAATAAATTCCTTAACCATACCCGGCATGGCATCGGTATAGAGTGGAAAAGCTAAAATTATGGAATCAGAATCAATCAGCTTTTTCTCATAATCAGCATAGAATTTTTTATTATTCAGAAAAAGTTCTTCGAAATCATTTTCCGGAATACCTGAATAACCTGAACAGAATGCATCGGTTAAGACCTTTGTATTACTGTTCTTCCCTTTAGGAGAACCGTTAATAAGTAATAGTTTCATTCATTACCTCCGATAAATCTGATTCTATCGATAAACAGAAAGCCAGTTCTGACCTGAAATTCAGAGCAAATCTTTGAAAAATATCCCTGGTAATTTCCACATCTTCGGGATCATTTTCCGGGTCTTCATATACCAGGCCAATAAGAGGATATTTTGGATATCTTTTTCGATGATGAGCTTCTTTTTCAACTATTTCAATGTAGGGATGTAACAGTGGAATACATTTATCCATCAGCAATTTCATCCCTGAACTTACAAAACCTAAAATTAAAGGTGAGGCAAATACCACCAGGTCCGATTGAATGTATTTTTCTCTTATCTCTTTTGAGTCGTCTTCAAATATGCACTCTCCGGGGGTTTTCACCCAGCATGACCAGCATCCTGTACAGTGAATAATATTTTTTTCTCTCAATAAAATGATACCGGATTTATGATTTTCCTTATTCAGGATTTCAACCAGATTTTCTAGTTTCTGATCAAAAGCCCGGTTGGACTTATCAGGATTCCCATTTAAGATTAGGCATCTCATTTTTAAGGAAAATTTTCTTTGATATTTTCCTTTACAAATTAAGAAATTAATCAGGCAAAAGCAAGATTAAAAGCCTGCTGCATGACCATCTTTTCTCGATTCGGAAGCGCCGTAGTATACCTTGTTCTTATCATCCCACATGATGGCCTGGTATCCACCGTATCCTCCTAAATCGAATTTTACCCTGTGGCCCCGCTTCATTAATTCACGAATCACTTCATAGTCCATTTGGGTTTCAAGGTTTACCCAGCCTCCGTCTTTCATTTGATAACCTGTCGGTTCAGAAGACATCACATGCTGAATCCTGGGAGCATCACCTGCTTCCTGTAAATTCATACCAAAGTCGATCATATTAACAATTATCTGTACATGTCCCTGTGGCTGCATTCCTCCGCCCATGACACCAAAACTCATAAAGGGCTTTCCGTCTTTGGTAACAAAGGAAGGAATAATGGTATGAAAGGGTCTCTTTCCGGGTTCGTAAACATTCAGATGACCCTCCTCCAGGGTAAATAATTCTCCGCGGTCCTGAAGAATGAAGCCAAGACCGGTTGGGGTCATCCCGCTTCCCATTCCCCGGTAATTGCTTTGAATAAGGGATATCATGTTTCCTTCTTTATCAGCAACAGTCAAATAAATGGTTTCTCCACTGCCAATTTCTCCGGGAGGGTAAAACCGGGCTGCCCGATCCATGGAAATTAACTTATTTCTTTCCGCAGCATATTCTTTTGATATTAATTTTTCGATGGGTATGTTATTAAAATCCGGATCTGCATAAAATTTTGCCCTGTCTTCATAAGCCAGTTTTTTAGCTTCTGTAAAAAGATGTAAATAATCGGCACTACCAAAACCCATGGATTGGATATCGTACATTTCAAGTATGTTTAAGATTTGAAGGGCTGCAATTCCCTGCCCGTTGGGTGGCAATTCCCATACATCATAGCCACGATAATTGGTTGAATAAGGTTTTACCCACTCCGATTTATGGGAGGCCAGGTCTTCATAACTTAAAAATCCTCCCTGATCTTTCATATATTTCGAAATGGTTTTAGCAATGGACCCTTTGTAAAATTCATCTCTTCCTTTTTCAGCAATCAATTCAAGAGTATTGGCGAGATAAGGATTCTTAAAGATTTCCCCTTTTGCCGGAGTCTTTCCGCCAGGCATATAGGTTTCCTTAAAACCCGGATATTTTTCAAGTCTGTGGCTGCTAAGTTCCATATAATATGCGATCAATTCAGAAACCGGGAATCCCTTCCTGGCATATTGAATGGCCGGATCCAGAATTTCTTTTATATCCATGCTTCCAAATTTTTCATGCATTTCAAACCATCCGTCCACACAACCGGGAACCGAGACCGGTAAAGGACCATAGGCAGGGATTTTATCATAGCCGTTTTTAATAAAGTAATCCAGTTTAAGAGATTTTGGGGATCTTCCACTTGCATTCAGACCATGTAATTTTTGAGTTTTTGCATCCCAGATTATAGCGAAAAGATCACCCCCTATACCATTACCCGTGGGTTCAACTAATCCTAACACCGCATTGGCAGCAATAGCAGCATCAATGGCATTACCTCCTGCTTTTAAAATATCCAGTGCAACCTGGGTTGCAAGAGGCTGACTTGTGGCAGCCATCCCGTTCTGGGCAATAATTTCCGATCGTGTAGCAAAATTTTTCCCGGTAATCCTGTCCTGTCCTTCAAGTGAGTGGAGTATCAATGCACAGATTATGAATGCGATAAATTTCTTTGTCATTGTTTTTTTGTTTTGATATTTGGAAGATTGCAATTTTTTAACTTATCTTGCAAGATAATAAGAATTCCTTTCTTACCACTTACACCTAAAAAAGACATAATCAGCAGGAAGATTGAAACTTTCTGGTGATTGTGTTTTTTTTTGTCCGCAATTCAGGACTTTTGATAACTAAAATATTATCCAATGCTGAAAAATTACTTCATCCTGGCCCTAAGAAACCTCAAAAGGGATTTTTTTTATAATTCGATGAATATCCTGGGATTAACGATCGGGATATCATCCAGCCTTTTGCTATTAATGTATGTAATTGATGACCTTAGTTATGACCGGTATCATAAAAATCATGAAAACATATACAGGATCGGAACTCATATAACTGAAACGGATGATGCCTTTTCATGGAGTGTTTGTCCCTATCCCATGGCTCCCCAGCTTAAGGAAGATTTTCCACAGGTAAAAGAATTTGTCCGGCTTACCGGTTCCGGAGCCACATGGTATAAATATGAGGATATTCAATTTGTTGAAGAGGACATTATGTATGCTGATAGCTCTGTTTTCAGAGTTTTTACTTATCCTCTTGTTTTGGGTGACCCTGAATCTGCATTGAAAGATCCAAATTCAATTGTAATATCTGAGTCGATGGCCAGTAAATATTTCGGAGATGAGGATCCCCTGGGAAAGATAATAGAAAGAGAAGGAGAAAGAAGTTATGAAGTTACCGGGGTAATGAAAGATGTCCCCGGAAATTCACACATAAGATTTGATGCACTGCTTTCAGGTTCTTCACTGCCCTCAGAATTTGGATCATGGGGGAATTACGGTGTTTTTACTTATGTAGAACTTCAGAAGGGTTTCAGTGGAACGCAACTGGATGAACTTCTTCCACAGATTTATGAGAAATACCAGGCAGAAATTTTTAAGAATATTGGAATTACCATGGAATACGAAGCCATGCCCATTGCAAAAATTCATCTTCATTCAAATTTTGAAGGGGAACCTGTGCCGGTGGGGAATATGACCTTTATTTATATTTTTTCAGCTGTGATTATTTTAATGCTTGTGATTGCAAGTATTAATTATATGAACCTGGCCATTGCCCGCTCTGTAAGACGTGCCAGGGAAGTAGGCATCAGAAAGGTAGTGGGATCCGGAAAGGGAAACCTGATCGGTCAGTTTCTTACCGAGTCCATCTCCCACGCCCTGATAGCTATGGTAATCAGTTTTCTCGCGGTTTTTATGCTCATTCCTTTTTTTAACTCCATTTCCGGTCGCGACCTGGATGTTTATTTTCTTTTCCGGCCTGAAATTATTGCCAGTATGGTGGGAATGACATTCCTGGTTGGGATAGTAGGCGGAAGTTACCCTGCCTTTTATTTATCGTCCTTTAATCCCATCAGGGTTTTAAAGGTCATGTTTAATACCGGTCAATCCCTGTTGTCCCTGCGGAAGATCCTGGTCGTATTTCAGTTCTCCATATCCTGTTTTATGATCATAAGCACATGGGTGGTATATGATCAGTTGAATTATCTGAAAAATATGGATGTGGGATTCAATAAAGAAAACGTTCTTCGTTTTAACCTTTCCAACGAAGATATGATCCGCAGTGCACAGGTTTTCAAAGAAGAACTGCTGGCAAGCCCCGCATTTTCCAAAACAGGGACTTCATCCAATACTCTTGGGAATGACTCCCCAAAGGTTCTTTTCAATGTTGAAACCAACGATGGTATGGCTCTCAGGGGAATAAATTTCTTCGCAGTGGATTATGATTTTATTGATGCTGCAGAAATAAAAATAATGGAGGGGAGGGGATTTTCCCGTGATTTTATGGCTGACACTTTGCTGGGAGTAATTGTAAATGAAACCATGTCAAAAAGATTTAACTGGGATAATCCTTTGGGTAAGAAAATTCAGATTTCCCAGGATTCTTTAAATCCGGCCAGAGTAGTCGGATTAATGAAAGACTTCCATCAAACCGGGATGTATAATCCATTGGAATCCCTGATGCTCATTTTCAGGGTAAATAATCCCATTGTTTATGCCAGGGTAAATGAGGGCAACCTTGAACCGGCCATAAAACATGCTGAAAAAGTCTGGAATGAAATGTTTCCGGGTAATCCTTTTGAGTATTCATTTTTAGATGAGGAATTTGACCGTCAGTTTGAAGAGGATGAAATGAGAGGAAAGATCTTTAGCTTTTTTAGCATATTGACCATCCTGGTTGCTTGTCTTGGTCTTTTCTCACTTGCAGCTTACTCTGTTGAACAAAGAACCAAAGAAATCGGTATCCGGAAGGTAATGGGAGCAAGCTCCGGGAACATAACAACCATGGTTTTGATTTCTTATGCAGGTTTGATCCTTATTGCCATTGTTATTGCCTCAGTTGGCGGCTATTTCTTTGGTGAAAACTGGCTGGACAGGTTTGTTTACAAAGATTCCCTGACGCCTCTTGCATTTATTGTTTCCGCCCTGATTACAATGATTTTAACAGTATTTACAGTTGGGGTACATGCCTTCAGGGCAAGTAATACCAATCCGGCTGAAGTATTGAAAGATGAGTAAGGAATGTGCTGATGTGCTGATTTGTGGATTTTCGGATGTGGTGAGGGGTTCAATAACAATGGATTTCATTGAAATAAGATGACAACTGCCAGGTCACAATTTATGATACTATATCTATAAGCATTAATTCCAAACCGGTTCGGCACTTACCGCCTCATCAGATCCGGGACCCTGGGATCATTTTCTCTTATACACCCTCACCCAGTCAATTTCCATTCTGGAGGGTAAATTCAGGTTTTTTGCAGTTTCCTTCAGGCTTGCATTAAAACACAGATGCATATCTTTATCAGGGAGTCCCTGTGATTGAACCTTAAGTACAAGATCATTGATTTTCCAGGTCATTTTTCCTTCACTCCATTCGAGGGAATAGATGAAGAAATCTTTGGTATAACGACCGCCTCCTGTTTTGGTAATGGATTTCTGCAAACTCCCGTTTTTCCAGAAATTACCTGCGTAAAGCTTATTTCTCTGGAGTTTAAAAATATCCACATGGGGCAGCATTTCTTCTGTCATTAAAGAAAGGGCCTGGGTAACATCGCTTCCGCCAAGTTTGACTTTTGCTTTAAACAATCCTTCTTTTTGAGAGAATCCTTTGGCAGAGGATAGCATATCAGAAGTATAATTGTAAGGTTTTTCTACAAAACCAAAAGTGAGACTCCAGGAGAGACTTTTTGCCTCTTCTTTTTTCGTTATAATTCCTAATTTACCATTTGAGACCTCAATGTTTTTACCATCCATAAATGCATGGATATCATCATCAAGGACATAAGGTTTTCCCATTAATTTGTCCCCGTTAACATAGCGGTGCATCCATTTTTTTGAATCTACACTTCCGGAATTAAAATTATCCTCAAAAGCGAGCTCCCATTTTTCAATTTCGCCAAAAGGATATTTCTTTTTAATTTGTTTGTACCAGATCACTTTTTCAGATTTTCTGAGAGTGTCGTACTCAGTTTCATCTGTATATTCATCTGACAACTCATATTTCTTTTTCGGTGAGAGCTTCATATACTCTTTGACATCCTTAAACTCCTCAGAATTAATATATACTTTCAGTTCTTCATATCTTTTCAATTCTTCGGAACCCTTAATTCTCAAATACTCTTTGAAGGATGCAGAGTTTTCAAATTTAAAATGCTTATTGATCTGGCCGTTTTTTTTCAGGGAAAGAAATTCTTTTTCTCTTGCAGCTTCCGGACTTGCTTTAAATTCTTTCGGCCCCAATGATATTGCTTTTGCCAGGGCATCGGACTTAATAAATTCTTCCAGCTCAATATATTTTTTGAGGGTATCAGAATTTTTAAAAGACTCGTAATTCGAAAGGTCAGAAGAGGCTTTAACCTTGAAATAATTTTTAATTGCTTTTGATTTATCAAGTGAAATAAATTCCTTTTCTTTTTTATACTCTTCGGTAGCCTTATATTTTTTTGAGAGGATTTCTTTTTTTCTTGAAGCGAAATCAGCAGAAGAGACCTGCTCTTCAAGCTTTAAAAAATGTTTCAGATCTTCTGATTTCTCATATTCAAGATATTCAAGGTATTCTTTACGGAGCTTATCGTCCGCGCTTTCAACTTTGGATGTAGATGGGATCATTCCCAGGGCAAATTTTAAACCAGCCATATTATTGTGATTAAAACTATTTTATTGAAAACGGATTTTTTCGTTTAAAGTTACTTTTAAGATTAAAAAGATTTTATTCTAAAAAATAATATGTTAAAGATAGAAAATTTTGAAAGAATGACAATTATGAACTTTTATTGCTTTTCGTAATATATTATTTGATTAAATGATTATTTCAAATACCGTATCGCCGGGCTTACTTCTTACCCGAATGGTACCTTTATGAAGGCGAATTATTTGCCGGGTGAGACTCAACCCGATTCCGCTTCCTTCCTCTTTTGTGGTGTAAAATGGAATGAAAACTTTATCTGTTTCATCTTCAGGGATTCCTTTACCATTATCCGAAAACAGAATCTTTGTTGATCCGTCTTTGTTTACAGATGATTCAATGGAAATGATTCCCCTGTTGTCTTCAACTGCCTGAAATGCATTTTTCACCAGATTGATTATTCCCTGGGAAAGCAGGTTGTAGTCGGCTGTAGTCATGTGATTTATACTACATTTTACATTAAAATGTATTCCCCTTTCTTTAATGGTGGGACCATATAATTGTTTGATCTCATCAAGCAGGTCCCGCAATTGGAATTCGCTGAATACCGGAGAAGGAATGTTGGTCAGATTTTTATATGCTTCCACAAAAGTCATCATCCCTTTACTTCTGCTCGAAATGGCCTCCAGGCCTTCAATCATCATTTCTGCCTGGGATGGTTCCAAATCATTTTTGATTTTCTCAGATAGCCGGATTAATGAATTGCTTAATGAATTTATAGGTGCTGCAGAATTCATAATTTCATGACGAAGAATTTTTATCAGTTTCTGCCAGGCCTCAATTTCCTCTTCTTCCAACTCCAGCCGGATATCCTGCAAACTGACCACATTCAACTCCTCATCTAAAAGCTTTAATTGAGCTTTTTTCAGGGAAATTCTATTCAATTGATTGTTAATAATGAGGCTAAAGACCCGGTTTTCTTGCGGTTTCAAGTGAATTATTTCATCCCGTAGTCCTTTTTTTATTTTATTCAGATCTTCTATATTGGAAACAGTGTTTAAAAGATTCCGTGCTGCTTTATTTATCATTTTAACCTCACCCGATGAATTAAATGAAATCAGCCCGATGTTTACATGCTCAACCGTATTTTTAAAATAAATACCCTGTGCTTCTTTATCTTTTTTGACAGATTTTATACGGTTTATAATGTTATTAAAACTAAGATTCAGATCTGTAAATGTCTGATCGTTATCTTTTACCTGGCTGAGGTTATCCAGGTATTGAAGTGATTCCAGGAAGTTTTTTAGCCTGATATTGGTACGGTTCAGCATCCTGATGAGTAAAAACAATAGTATCATCCAGGCAAGAATCCAGCTCAGATAAGTTACTATCAGATGCTTTTCAAATAAAGATTTATAGGCCATAAATCCTGTAAAAGCAATTAATGCGGCATATATTATGATTTTTATATTAAAGCGGTTCAATTTCATATTTATGAAGCTTGTTATACAGGGTTTTCCTTGAAACACCCAGGTCAGAAGCTGCCTTTGAGATATTTCCCCTGGAAACCTGCAGGGCCTTTCTGATTAACTCTTTTTCGTTTTCTGCAATGTTTAGGGTAAAAGCGATGGGCCTCTGATTGACAGGCTTATCAAAGAAAAAATCTTCCGGATTTAACTGATTATTTTCACTCAGGATTACTACTTTTTCAATCGTGTGCCTCAATTCCCTGACATTACCCGGCCAATGATATTCAACTAATTTTTGAATAATTTCTTTGCTGAATTCCAGATTTTCTTTTTTGTATTTCCTTCCGTACTTTAATAAAAAGTGTTCCGCCAGAACGGGAATTTCTTCCTTTCGTTCTCTTAATGGAGGAAGAGTAATTTTTATGGTATTGATCCGGTATAACAAATCTTCACGGAATTGTCTATTCTGAACCAATTCATCCAGGGGATAATTAGTAGCTGAAATCAGCCGGATGTTTGTCGGTTGACTTCTGTTAGATCCCACCCTGGTAAATTCCTGGTTTTGGATGGAGGAGAGAAGTTTTAACTGCAGTTCGTTTGGGATATTTGCGATTTCATCTAAAAAAAGACTTCCCTTATTCGCGATTTCAAATCTTCCGGGTTTCTCTTTCAGTGCCCCGGTAAAACTTCCTTTTTCATGTCCGAATAATTCACTCTCAAAAAGGTTTGGAGCAACCGATCCGAGATCTACCCTTACAAAAACTTCTTCTTTTCTTATCGATCTTCGGTGGATCTCCCTTGCGATTAGTTCTTTCCCGGTTCCATTTTCTCCTAAAATCAGAACACTTGCGTCAGTAGGAGCCACTTTATCCAGAGTCCTAATTATTTCTTTCATTGCCGGTGATCCACCCAGGATTAATTCATCTTTGTCTTTCGCTTCTGAAAGCAGGTGTGCTTTTTGATGTTTAAGCTTACTAATTTCTTTTTCAGAATTTCGATGTTTCCATGCATTTATCAAAGTGGAAATCAATTTAGTGTCGTCCCAGGGTTTTTGAATAAAATCATATGCCCCTGCTTTTAAAGCTCTAACTGCCAGTTCAACCTCCCCATATGCAGTAATAAAAACGATCACGGCCTTCTTATCAATTTTCAATATTTCATTCAGCCAGAAAATTCCTTCATTTCCTGTATTTATCCCGGCTTTGAAATTCATATCCAATACGATGACATCCGGTTTATTATTTTTTATTTTTTCAGGAATAAGGGATGGATTTCTTTCTGTAATAATCGTATCAAACACATCGTTCAGAAGTAATTTTAAAGCCACAAGTATTTCTTTATTGTCGTCGGCAATGAGAATTGATTTGTTCATGGAGATGGTATTGACATTATTATCAAATGTATAAAAAATACACAGTAATGTAAAATATTTACACACACCCCTGCTTATTAAAATTCTTTATTAATAACATAATCAGGGTATTATGCACATGGTATAAATATTGGCATATGGAAGAAAAACCGAATCATGTTAAGAAATTATATTACCATTACTTTAAGGAATTTACTCCGGCAAAAAGGCTATTCTTTCATTAATATTCTGGGATTATCCATAGGTTTGATGGCTTGCTTATTTATTGTATTGTTCATTGTGGATGAATTGAGCTTTGATAAGCACCATGAAAATGGAGATAAGATCTATCGTTTTGTGGTTAGTTATGGTGAATCCAAAGAGAGTGAAATGTCTATTCCCATCCATGCATACAGAATACGGGAAGCAGTTTTAACAGAATTCCCCGAAATTGAGAAAATTACCCGTCTTACCCACCCCTCACCTGTCAGATGCGAATATGATGATAACCTGATTGATGTTACGCTCTCGGCTGTAGATCAGGATTTTATGGATATTTTCACAGTTGAGTTACTGGAGGGAAGTAAAGAAGGTTCTTTAGAAGGACCGGGAACTATCCTGATAAGTGAAAGCACCGCGAAAAAACTTTTTGGAGATAATCCTGCACTGGATAAAACGATATCAATCTGGAGCCCAATTGGTAAAAACCCGGCATTAATCAAAGGGGTGTATAAGGACTTTCCGGGAAGCAGTCATTTTCATCTGGATGCACTAATCAGTACAAAAACTACAGACCTGATTTTTAATGAGAGGCAGTTAAACAGCTGGGGTGAGGGTATGAACTACGTATATGCAATCATTAACTCCGGGAGAGAGGCCCAAAGCATAGTTTCAAGGTTTCCTGATTTTGTTGAAAAGGTCAGGGGAGAAGGTTCCTCTGAAGGAATCAGGTACAGTCTTCAAAAACTTCATGATATTCACCTGAAATCAAATCTGAGGTTCGAACTGGAGCCTAATTCTGATATCCGGTATGTGTATATTTTTGGAGTAGTTGCTTTGTTTATATTATTGATCGCAGCCTTTAATTATATGAATCTATCAACAGCCAGATCAATTCGTCGTTCCAGGGAAGTGGGCATCAGAAAGGTGGCAGGCGCCAGCAGAAGCCAGTTAATTATTCAATTTGCGAGTGAGGCTGTAATTTTCACTTTTATAGCGATGTGGCTGGCCTTACTTTTTTCTGAAATTTTCCTGCCCTATTTTAATAATCTCTCAGGAAAAGAACTGGATATTGATGTTTTCAATAATTTAGGTCTGATTGCTGCCTTGCTTGCAGTTTCAGTGGCAGTGGGAATATTTTCCGGGATTTACCCTGCCTTTTTCCTTTCCAGGTTTAAGCCTATCAATGCTCTGTACGGGAAAATCGGAAATAAAAATGCTAGCAGTTTACTTAGAAAAGTGCTGGTTGTGGTACAGTTCTCCATTTCAATTTTTCTGATAATATGTACAATTGCTATATATGCTCAGTGGAATTATATGAGAAATGCCAGGCTGGGAATTAATCCGGAAAATGTACTGGTAGTTCCATCACCGGGAAATGATTTTCGCGTTTTTAAGGAGGAGATTCTAAAAAATGCTTCTGTGCTTTCTGTTTCAGCCCTGAATAAAAGACCCACAGCCCAATTAAGCTCAAATCTCAGTTTTACAGCCGAAGGTATGACTGAAGACGATGACCGGTCCATCAAGATTGTAACCATCGACTGGGATTATTTTGAAACTATTGAAAACGAGATTATCGCCGGCAGATCATTTGAAAGAAAATTTCCTGCTGATGAAAGGGATGGATTTATTCTGAATAAAGCTGCTGCGGACCTGATCGGATGGAATCCTGAAGAGGCTATCGGTAAATGGTTCGAAACCTATACACTTGATAGTTCTAACGTGAATTTCATAAAAAGGAGGGGAACCGTCATCGGTGTGGCAGAGAATTTTAATTTTGAATCATTACATAACTCTATTGCCCCTGTGGTCTATTTAATTCAAAACACCTGGATAAACTGGATGGTCATAAGAATAGACGGGCAGGATATTCAAAAAACCATTTCAATGATAGGAGATAAATGGAAAGAGTTTGAAACCAACAATGAATTCTCCTATACTTTTTGGGATGATGATATTGAAAATCTGTATCAGTCGGAAAAACGTTTTTTCAGAATTTTTATCACTTTTGCCGGCCTGGCGATATTTATTGCCTGTCTGGGAATACTCGGACTTATCTCTTTTACCGCGGAACAAAGAACCAAGGAGATTGGGATAAGAAAAACGATGGGGGCTTCCGTCTCAAGAATTATTGGACTTTTAAGTTATGATTTTTTAAAGCTGGTGATCCTGGCAAATATTATTGCCTGGCCTGTAGCTTTTTATTTTATGAGACAATGGCTAATGGATTTTCCGGTTAAAATTAAGCTGGGGATCTGGATTTTTGCTCTTTCGGCCCTTTCTGCAGTATTTTTAGCCTTGTTAACCACTGTTTACCAGGCCTATAAAGCTGCATCGGCTAATCCGGCAAAGTCATTGAAGTATGAATAATTCTTTAACTGCTAAGAACCTGCCATTATTTTATCTTCTTTTTCCGCCCCAGGGGAATATTTACCTTTCCTCTTAGTATATTATGAACCTTAACTAATCATGTCATCAGCAGGCAAGGGGAGGGATTGCAGACGCTAATTCATGTATAGTGATTTATAAACATTATAGCTTCCACGCCA
This sequence comes from uncultured Bacteroidales bacterium, assembly GCA_965369105.1. Classification (GTDB taxonomy): domain Bacteria; phylum Bacteroidota; class Bacteroidia; order Bacteroidales; genus JAGLSB01. The sequence continues at coordinate 19,660 of CBDUPM010000007.1, forward strand.
ATGGATCAATATGGGGAGTTGACATTCAATGCTGTATATAACCGCCTGCCTGGCCATATCGCAGGTTATCAGCTAAAAAGTATATAATATACGGTTATTGGATATGGGATTTGACTGATCCGGTATTTGAACGGCCAGTTAAAACCAGGGAAGCCGGAGTAAATATTTTTTTCAATAAATTAAGTTGAGTTATGAATACCAGTTTCTTTCCCTGTTGAGATTTTCCGACAGGATCTTATTTACCAGATTTACATTTTCCACCACCTGGAAGTCAAACATTCCCACACAGATAAAATCTGCCCCGCTTTCAAAGGCATAGCGAAAACCATCTTCAGGTTTTATTGCACCGCCAGCCAGAACTTTAAAACCAAAGAGCGGAACGGAGATACCCTTAAATACCTCTACGGTTTGTTCCGGGAAAATATCGAAAATATTATCATGAAACCGGTTATGATCCACACTTTTTAAGGTATCCACTTCAAATTCATGGCGATATTCCCGGGGATGGGCTGACCAGTATTGATCGTGGTGCAGGGTTTTAAAATAATAATCAGGATTCAGGCCTGCTTTTTCACTTGCCAAAACCACCTGGATGGAATGACCTCCCACACCGGCCAGCATGCCCTGGCTCCTTGTGAATTCAAGGGCTTTTTCCATCCAGTCCATTCTTTCATTTTTCACTAACTGATCCGCACAGCCCCCCTGAATATACATGGTAGTTGCCCCATAATCCCTGGCTTGTTTAAACTGAAGTAATGGATCATCCTCTCCCGGCTTTACATGAACCTGGGCAATGGTTTTCATTTTACTTCCGGTCACCTTTTTGTAATGGTTAAAAAAGGGAAAATTTGAAAGAACTATATTGGTAGTATTTACTCCTGCCTGTTCACAAAGATTGAAAGTTTCGTAAATCTTTTTTTCCGAATTATAATGCCTGAAAAGACTGCCTACATAGTGTAAATCCCTGGAATGAGCATATCCGCTTATCAGGTTGCATCCCATTACCAGTCTGCTGATTTGCTGATCCCCGATTTTTCCGAGAGGCATATTTCCTTCAAGCTCACTCAGGTTAAATGTATTGAGGGTCATGGTGGCTCCGGTGCTGCCATCCAGTTCATTTCTGCCGCCCTTTGCCGATGCGGAATACAGAATTGCTCCTGCAAAAGGCAAACCCGCTAATCCTTTTAAAATCGAACGGCGGTCTTCCGATATTCTGGATTTAGCTTCCGCTTCACCAGAAAGCTTGAATTTTTTATACAGGCCGGAAAGGCTGAATTCATGTGCAGGAAAGGTTATA
>CBDUPM010000008.1:0-18946 GCA_965369105.1 uncultured Bacteroidales bacterium
TAAGTGATGAATACTGGATGGCGGTTTTAATTTTTATCAAGTCCTTAAAAGAGATTGGTGATGGTGAAGTTCCTGGTAATTCGCTTTAGTTCCATAGGCGATATTGTTCTTACTACCCCCGTTATCCGATGCCTTCATGACCAGGTGGAGGATGCAGAAATTCATTTTCTGACCAAGAAGCAATTTGAACCGGTTTTAAAAGCGAATCCCTATATCCACAAACTCTGGCTCCTGGAAGATAACCTCAGTACACTCCTGGATGAAATTGAAGAGTCTCAGCCGGATTATATTATTGATTTGCATAATAATCTCAGAACCGGGATAGTAAAGAAAAGACTTAAACTAGCCTCTTTTTCATTTAATAAAATTAACCTCCGGAAATGGCTGCTGGTCAATTTTAAAATCAATAAATTACCCCAAAAACATATTGTTGACCGTTATCTTGAAACTACCCGGATCTTTGACATTATTAATGATGGCAGGGGACTGGATTATTATATTTCAAAAGAAGACACCAAACTGCCTACGGAAATTGAAAAAGAGATGCCGGATGATTTTATCAGCCTGGTAATCGGTGCACAGCACAGCACTAAAAAAATGCCCCCGGAACTGCTGGCAGAACTTTGTGATTTGATTGAAGTCCCGGTCGTGATCCTTGGCGGTCCGGGCGACACCGTAGAATCCGGAAAAATCCTTCAGCTTTCCAATCATAAAAGATTGATTGATACCTGTGGTAAATTAAGCCTTAACCAGTCAGCCGAATTAATTAAAAGATCCCATGCCGTTATAAGTCATGATACCGGCCTGATGCATATTGCTGCTGCATTTAAGAAGCATGTCTTTTCTGTCTGGGGAAACACCATCCCTGAATTTGGACTGTACCCCTATTATCCGGATAAAGCCTCAAAAATTTTTGAAGTAAAAGGATTATCCTGCCGGCCCTGCTCAAAGATCGGCTATAATAAATGTCCGAAAAAACATTTTCATTGCATGAAAAAACAGGACATTCACGCCATAGCTGAAGCGGTGAATCATCTTTAATTCACAATGAATCTTCATCGGATAACATTATTGAGCAACAAATCGGTAGGTAATTACTGCCTTATGGTCGGCCGGGGCGCCGGCATCACCACGGAAAAGAGATTGAAGTGCGTATTTTTCAGCAACACTGGAAAGGCATTCCGGATCCTCTGAGGCTTCAATCACTTTGCCTTTTGCCGATACCACATTCCCGGTTCTGTTTACACTTACACTTACTTCTACCACGCCAAATCCCCTGCATTTATATACCGGTGGCGGTAAATTGACGGAAACTCTTTTCAGGGGCGCTTCCAAAAAAACATAACTGATATTAGTAGGTCCTCGAAACTCCTTGTTTTGCTTATCCTCCGGTAATTCCTCATTTACCAATACAATATCTTCCTGGTTCAGGTATTCATCCAGGATCTCTTCTGTGAGTTTTTCGTCCTCACTCTTCTGACTTTCCAGTTCTTTCAGTAAGTCTTCAACATATTTTTCCGTGCTCAGTTCCTCTTCCAGTTTGGCTTCATTAACGGCCCGGTTGCCGGCATTTAATTGTTGCTCAAGAAGTCTTTCATAATATTCCGCTCTTTCCTGCTCCTCTTCCAGCCGGGCTTGTTCTTCAGGACTCAGCTCTTCCTCAAATTCAAATATCACGTCAAGACTGCTGGTTTCTTTGTAATCCTGAATTTTCATTCCCAGAAACAGGATTAGCAGGATCATATGAAAGGCCAGTGTACCCAGTATTCCAATCTGATGCTCTGTTATAAATTTTCTGATTGAGAAGGGTTTACGACTAATATTGGAGAATATTTCGTCCGTATTCTTCATGCCTAGAACCTGTTAATGTCTATATTAAAAATAAATTCGGGTATTATATTTCCGGTTCTGTTGTTATAAGAAATTCTTATACCGGATGCTAATGGAAACAGGATTCTGAATACATGATAATCTGCTCTCAGTTCGATTCCGGTACTGGAAAAACTTCCGTTAACAAGTGAAAGACCCGATGCATCCCGAAAATACACATTATTACCATACAAATAGTCATAGAAAACTTGCGCTCTTATCCTTTTCAGGTAAAAAAGACCCTCTATATTTAAATCGGGATATAACAAAGGTAAATAATAATCTGCAGTTAGCTTATAAATGCTTTCGGTAGTATAAGCGGTTTCCCCCCTCGGGTAGCTAATGGCATTTCCAAACAGGTATTTCTGGGTGTTTTGTCCCTGCCACTGATTCCTGATCCTGATTCCCTGGTTCCTGATGATACCCGGGAAATACAAGGTGGTTCCGAAAGATGTGACTGAACCTCTTTGCTCATCTTCAAATGGAGCTGACAATGATGCAAGATTCATAATAAATCCCCAGCGGGGAATTAAATCAAGTTCGGCTGTTTTTTGATATAAATACATATAGAATCCGGCATCAAGATAGGATATGCCTCTTCTGTATTCCCGGTCAGACTCAAAATAAAAATAGTCGCTGGCATAACTCAGTTGCAGGGAGGGCTGCATCCCAAAAGACCATTTTCCCATGGAGAGGGAATAGGGAATGTAAGTTGAAATGGAATATTCAGATGCGGTTGAGGTGGAAGGGGTTGAAATGGTGGAATCACTAACAGGTATGATTCTTGAATCACCGCCATAACTCCACGAAACATCAATCACTGGCAACCACCCGGTATAGCGGAATCCGGAATGGAAAAAATTTTGCTGATCCTTATATTCCCATGCAAGATAACTTACAGCGGTGCTCAAAAGGTTTTGTGAAAGCAAAGTAATTCCCGGAGATGCCTGCGGATTGTCGATATCCGGATTACTGTAATCAAAATAAAAAGGAGCCCAGCTGTGAAGATTAAATAAATTTCCCAGGCGGGAATATTTTTCAGGTTGAGAGATGTTTTTTAGGGAATAATCAGAAATAATGGTTTTCACCGTATCCGAATAACTGAAAAAAGCCTGTTCTTTTACAGGGGCTTCTAAATCCACATCTTCTAATTTCAGGGATCCGGTATTTACTTTTGACAGATTGTAACCATCCATTGAATAGTTTGAGAATACCAGGTCGCCTGATTTTTCAGATATGTCAGGTTCAAAAGCTCCGAATTCAGCATGACTTACTTTAAACAGTTTGCGGTCTTTTAACCTTAAGGCAAAGATATTATCCAGGCCATCATAACTTCCGTGGAAATATATATGCCCGCCGGAATATGCCGGACGGCTGATATTCACATTTCCGGAAGAATGAATTTCTTCCCAGCTATCCTGGCTTCGATCATATAACTGAAGACTTTTTCCTTTTTCCGATAATCCGACTACCACCACCTGGTCTGAATCTTTCAGCCAGACAGGGTCCAATATCTGCATGTTTTCAGGGGAAGGCACTTTTGTGAATACGCCGGCATCCAGTGCAGAAATAAACACCAGGTTAAAATCGTTTGAAAGAGATGTCTCGACAGCTATGATGGTGTCTCCCCCATCAGAATAGGCGGGTGAGGTATAGCGCGAGTTCATGGAAATATACCTGAGTTTTTTGGTTGACAGATTGTATTCTTTCAATACGGAATAACTCTGATTTCTGAAACGGCTGCCCGGAATGTACTCGTCCCATAAAATTCTACCCTTGCTATAGGAAATTCTGTCTGTGTATAAAAATCCAGGGATAAAAACCGTTTTTTCCGAACCATCTTCAAATATTTCAACAAAACGATCGGTAATCCGGGAATTGGACTTTACTGCAATAATGGTGTTATTTGCAGTAAGCTGCGGGGACCTGTATGAGGTAAATACTTTATGTTTTACTTTATTTAACTCATCGTATTCATCAATTAACCTGTCTTTTGAAGTTTTTTCCCAGTGTTGCCTGAGATATTCTGTTGTTTCAAAATATAAGTCTTTTTTAGATCCTGCATTTTTCCCCCTTAGATAAAAATAGAGGGGATTGATCTGGTAGGGTTTTTTACCGATATGAGAGAAAGCGTCGGCCCAGATATCCATTCCATATTTCTCAAGCCCGTAACTAACCATTTGGTATCCGTATTCGTAATAGGATGGAACATAATCTTTATAGGAGCCCAGGTAGGATTTTGAAAAGGAATAGGCTTTCTCATCTTTCAGCAAATGGGCTTTAATCCCCATTTCGAAAGCCGGATTACGGCCTCTTCCTGCTTTGGTCAGGCTGGTTTCTGCATAAACCGCATCCCCTTCAAGCAGCCAGAAGGGGGTCATGCCGGCAGCAGGACCTAAACCCTGTTCTCCAAGGACAGTGGTCAGCAGCTTTGAAAAACCTGCATTCATTTTTCCTGTCTGGACAATATGCCGGTATTCATGCAGGGAAAGGTGGGTATACCAATCCTGGGCATCCGATTCAATATCAGGAAACATAAAAAATTCCATTCGCCGGGGAGCCCAGATTACAAAACCATTTGATCTGACCGTATGTGTATGGAGGATTACATTTGTTTTTTTGGGTTGACCATCCAGCTGTTCACTGTTTGGAACACGATTTTTCTCCAGGATAATCAGTAGTTTTTGAGCATCGCGCTGCAGGATATCAGGATAAATAAGTTTGAAATTATTCGATTCAATTTTTTCCCATTTTACAGTTCCAGGTTCTTCTCCGTACTGATAAAACTGTGAGTTTGCGGATATAGCCAGGAAGGATAATAATGTCCAAATGACAAAGGTTTTTACCCGGGATCCGCCTTTATATGAGATTTTTTGTTTTTTCATTCATTTTCTGCTCACGAAGCAGTCATCTTACTTTTACATTATAGCCTTCCTTTTCAAGAAGATCCTTTAATCTTGTCCGGAAGTCTCCCTGGATAATAATTTCGCCTCCCTTGGAACTCCCTCCTGTACCACATTTTTTCTTGAGGTTTTTGGCTAATTCGTCCAGATCATCCGAACTACCTCTGAATCCTGTTATTAAGCTAACGCTTTTCCCTTTCCTTTGTTTTTTGTCAAGTGAAATAATCAGCTTTTGTTTTGAGGGAGGAAGGGTATCCTCTTCCTCATTCTGATTTGTATCGAAATCAAATTGATCATTGGTTGAATAAACTACACCCAGCCTTTTTTTCCAATCGTTGTCTGACATATAGTGGTTTTTTATTTCTTTCTAATTAACTCTATGATAGAAGCTTTGTTCATCAGAACTTTGCTTTGCTCTGGCAAAAGTATTATTTTCAGACGATTTTTTAATTTATTAAAGTCAAAACGGAATTTTTTTAAAGATAATATGAGAATACTGACATTTAAAGAAAGCTTAATCCTGTTTTACCGAATTCCTTTTTTTATTTCAGGAAAAACTCTTTAAAATAAGCATATTTGTCTTTTGTTATCAAGGATTCATTTATGGATAAAATAATCTCTTATGCATTTATATAATCGCTGGAATATCATTTTAGGATGGGTGACATTTTTAATAGCCCTTGTGACGTATATTTTAACCCTTGAACCTACGGTTAGCTGGTGGGATTGTGGAGAATTTATTTCCTGTTCCTATAAACTTCTAGTTGGTCACCCCCCGGGAGCTCCTCTTTTCCTGATGGTGGGAAGGGTATTTTCATTGTTTGCATCAAGTCCTGAAAATGTTGCCTATGCAGTCAATATGGTGTCTGCATTGGCCAGTGCGTTTACCATATTGTTTTTGTTCTGGACCATCACTTACCTGGCGAAAAAGATGGTCATGAAATCAAAAGAATACAATTCAGAGAATATAATTCTTGTACTTGGAAGTGGACTGCTGGGCGCATTGGCTTATGCCTTTTCTGATACTTTTTGGTTCTCTGCGGTTGAAGGGGAAGTGTATGCAACCTCTTCCCTGTTTACCGCCCTGGTTTTCTGGGCTATTCTTAGATGGGAGTCGGTTGCTGATGAAAAATATGCAGACCGCTGGCTGATATTAATTGCCTATCTGATGGGTCTTTCCATCGGGGTGCATTTGCTTAATCTCCTGGCTATTCCGGCCATGGGACTGGTTTACTATTTTAAAAGATACGAGGTAAATCCGCGGGGAATTTTTACCGCAATCGTCATTTCTCTTCTTATTATTGCTTTTCTGATGTATGGGATTATTTCAGGGGTTGTCAATCTGTCTACAAAATTTGAATTGTTGTTTGTCAATACTTTTGGACTCGGTTTTAATTCGGGTGTCCTGTTTTATTTCATTCTCCTTTTTGGAGGAATTGCATTCGGAATCTGGTATAGCTATAAAAAATCCAGTATAATCTGGAACACCATTCTCACTGCCTTCCTGGTCATCTTAATCGGATATTCTTCATATGCAATGATCTTTGTCCGTTCCCTGGCCAACCCTACCATGGATATGAATGATCCTGAAAATGCATTCAGTCTGCTTTCCTACCTGAACAGGGAACAATACGGTGAAACGCCCTTCCTTTTTGGTCATTATTTCAGTGATGAGGTAAAACGGGACAGAAACGGCTATGCAGTTTCCAAACCGGGAAAAAAAGTGTATCGCAAGGATACCCTAAACAGAAAGTATGAAGTTTCCTACACAAGATTGGATTATGAATACAGCGACCGGAGTAAATTTCTGCCCCGAATGCATAGTCTTGATCCCTCCCACCAGAATGCATACCAGGAATGGACAGGTTTGAAAGAGGGAGAAAAGGTAAGTGGGGTCAAGGATATTCAGTTTCTTATTTCCTACCAGCTGGGACATATGTATTTCAGATATTTTATGTGGAATTTTGCGGGAAGGCAAAATGATACCCAGAGCCATGGGAGTCTGGTAAACGGAAACTGGATAAGCGGAATTAAATTTATTGATGAACTAAGACTGGGAGACCAGGATGCCCTTCCGGATAAATATAAAGATTCAAAATCGAGAAATAAATACTACTTCATTCCTTTTTTATTCGGCTTATTAGGCCTTCTTTTTCATTTATCTCAGGATGTCAGAAGGTTCTGGATTACCATGTTTTTATTTCTTTTAACAGGGCTTGCTATTGTGATATACCTGAATCAGCCACCCCTTCAACCCAGGGAAAGGGATTATGCCTATGCAGGTTCTTTTTATGCCTTTTCTATCTGGATAGGTCTAGGAGTTCTGGGTATTTATGATGGAATAAGGAAGTATAAAAAAGGTAGTTTTGTGGCGGGTGCAGTGGTGTTTTTATCTTTGATTGTGGTACCCGGATTAATGGCCAGCCAAAACTGGGATGATCATGACAGGTCCGGTCGTTATACAGCAAGGGAAATAGCCAAAAATTATCTCAGATCCTGTGATGAAAATGCCATTTTATTTACCAATGGGGATAACGATACCTATCCTTTATGGTATGTCCAGGAAGTGGAGGGGTTCAGAACCGATGTCCGCGTCATCAACCTGATGCTGATAAATTCTGAGTGGAATATCCGCCAGATCATGCAAAAGGCTTATGAATCAGAACCCATTGACCTGACCCTGGGTTTTGAGGAATACCGTGATGGGACGAATAATTCTTTTTATATGCTGGAAGATAGCCGTAAACTAAGGCTGGAAACCATGATGCAGGGAATTAAGATTAAAGACAGCAGGTTTTTCCAGAAAACCGTGAGGGGAGATGAAGTAACCGTTGTGCCAACGAACAACCTGATATTAGCCGTGGATAGCGCAAAGGTCATTGAGAATGGGACTGTCAGTGAGAAATTTGCCCATCAGATTGAAAATGAGATAAACTGGAAGGTAAAGGCCGGACAAAGATTAAAAGGTCATCTGGTGGAGCTGGACATCCTCGCAAACTTTGACTGGGATCGCCCTGTTTATTTTGTTGCCGGGGGAAATGATGAGGCACTGAACCTGGAGGATTATTTTCAGCTGGAGGGTTTGGCTTACAGGTTGATCCCTGTTAAAACTCCCGGAAGGGATTTCTTTTCATATGGAAATATAGATGCCGAAATTTTACATAAACATTTAATGGATGAGTTTCAATGGGGAGGTATCGAAAAGGAAGATGTGTACATGGATTATTATAATACAAGGACCTTGTCGGTAATCCAGTTCCGCAAGAAATATGCCCGGCTGGCGGAAGCATGGCTGGCGGAAGGAGATACTCTAAAAGCAGAACAGGTACTGGACAGATGTATGGAATTGGCGCCCAACTCAAAACTTCCTTACGATTATTTTATTTCCGGTTTACGATATCCTGACCATTCGGGTAAAATCACTTTTCATAGCGGAATAATTGAAGTTTATTATAAATGTGGTGCCTACGAAAAAGGGAATAAAATTTTGCAGGAATACCTCGATATCCTCGGGCAGGATCTGATTTATTATGACATTTTAAGTGCCCGTCATAAACAGCGCTTTGAAGGAGAATTTTATCAGAGCAGGAGTATATATGAAGAATTGTTAAATCTTGCCAAAAGATATGAGCAGGAAAACAGCCTGCAGTTTTTATAGGAAAAATCAGCTTTTTCTTCCCATAAGTTCGAAAGAGAAATTTTTCAGGAGGGAGGTTCTTTCTGAGGGAATGTCAGGATCATTAAGTTTCTCCAGGGCAAGATCAAAATAAGAATTGATTTTATTCATAATTAATTCTTTCACCCCGTATTTATCAAATATCATTTTCACTTTTGAAATTTTTTCATCCGGATCAAAAACTTCCTGTTTTAAAATGGACAAAAGTTCATTTTTATCTTCTTCGGAACAATTATTTAAAGCCGAGATCATCAGGTAGGTTTTTTTATTGGTGAGAATATCGTTACCCACTTTTTTACCAAAGGTTTCTGTATCACCATAACTATCGAGAAGATCGTCCTGCAACTGAAATGCCAGGCCCAAGTTTAAACCGAAATCGTACAGATCTTTTGCCTGTGAGGGACCGGCACCAACGGAAAGCGCTCCTATTTCGAGACTGGCAGCGATAAGAACGGAAGTTTTTAATTTAATCATCTCCAGGTATTCCTCAATGCTGACATCCTCTCTTTCTTCAAAATCCATGTCCATCATCTGTCCTTCACAAACTTCGAGTGCGGTCCGGTTAAAGCTTGAAATGACAGCTTCCTGATATTTTTCATCGACCCGCCTTATGTATTCATTTGCCATGATCGACATCACGTCGCCCGATAAAATGGAGATATTCGGGTTCCATTTTAAATGCACGGTTTGTTTACCCCTGCGGATTTCTGAGTTATCCATTAAATCATCATGCAATAGGGTGAAATTATGAAAGATTTCTATTCCTAAAGAAGGAGATATAGCAGCTTCAATATCATCACTAAAAACATTAGCTCCCAGCAGAACCAGAGCAGGCCTTATTCTTTTTCCACCGATAGCCAGAATATATTTTACTGGTTCATACAGGTTAGCTGGTGAAGAGGGTATTTCCAGTGTTTCTATTTCTTTCAGAATAATTGATTGCGCTTGTTCCAGAGTCAGCATAGAGTTAAAGATTTAGTAAGCCGAAATTAGTATAAAAACTTTGGGGAAGCAAGTGCTGAGCCAACTGAGTATTGAAAATAAGTCCAATGACAATCCATCCCTGGCTATGCACCCCGGATTTCTGTCAGTAGACTCATCCGGGGTTATTGTATGAGTACCCTTTCAGGGTCAGAGTACATGGAAAATATATGAACAAAATTATCTGATATAATCTCTGGCATTCCATTTGTATTCTTTAACATGTTTTCTGAATAAATATTATCTTTGCATGGCTTTTTAGACTTGCCGGAAGGAATAAACAGAAGCAAATTATGAAAAAGAAAAATATCATCCGGGTTTTATCCCTTTACATACTTTTTGCCATTAGCGGGAACAGTTATTCCCAATACAAAATTTCATTTTCCATTCCTGATTTTCCTGATGACACTCTGCTTTTTGGTCATTATTTCAATGAAAGCATAATGCTGAAAGACAGCTTTTTCCTGGATAATGGATACGCTGAAATCAAAGGGGAAGAATCCCTGTTACCCGGGATGTATACGGTGTATTTTCCAAACCAGATGAGATTTGACCTGATGGTGGATAAAGACCAGGAATTCAGTGTTTCGACCGATACTACCGATCTGATGAAGAGCACAGTTATAAAAGGCAGCAAGGATAATGAATTGTTTTATAGCTATTTGAAATACCTGGAAAAAAGAAGAAAGGAATCACAGTCAATTCAGAACAGGGTCCAGAATCCTGTAAATGCCAGTGATTCAGCCAAGGCCAGGGAAGAATTGAAAGTCATAAATACCGAAGTGGAGGAATTTGTTGAAAGTATAATTGAAAAGGGAGAAGGTAGCTTCCTTTCCGCCTTTTTGCTTTCCATGAAAGAAATTAAGGTTCCGGATGCCCCTAAGGACGCTCAGGGTAATGTGATTGATAAGAATTTCCAGTCTAAATACTATAAAGAACATTATTTCGATTATTTCGATATTTCTGACGTCAGGCTTTTAAGAACCCCGGTTTACGAAAGAAAAATAATGAATTACCTGGAGAGGTGGATTTACCCGGTTCCGGATTCTATTTACAAAGAGGTGGATTTTCTGATCGAAAAATCCAGAAGCGACACCCTGCTTTTCAAGTATATGCTCACCACCATTTTCAATCATTATGCAAAAAGCAAATATGTGGGAATGGATGCCGTATATGCTTATATTGCGGAGAAGTATTATATCCCGGAGGCCCATTGGTCAAGCCCTGATTTTATATCACAGCTCAAAGAGCGGGTGGCAAAAATTAATCCGCTTATAATTGGTAAAACCGGTCCGGATATCAAACTGGTAAGCGTTTCGGATGATCATTTTATGTATGCCGCTGAGGATACTGCTGCCAGGAGGAATCCGTATGTGGGCGATTTTTTCCAGTTACATGAAGTGAAAGCTAAGTTTATAATCCTTTATTTCTGGGAGGCCGATTGTGGTCATTGTAAAACCACCATTCCGGTCTTATACGAACTTTATGAAAAAATGAAAGACAAGGGTTTGCAGGTTATTGCTGTAAGCATGCTGGGAGGTATTGAAGGAAAAGAAAAGTGGGTTAATTTTATTAATGAACACGGGCTTTACGGATGGATAAATGCCTGGAACCCTTATGATTTCAGCTATAAGGAGGCTTATGATGTGGCCAGTTCAAATATTTTGTATTTGCTGGATGAAAACAAGGAAATAATAGCCAAGAAAATAGCTCCGGAGCAGGTTGAAGATCTCATAAAAAGGAAATCAGAAGAATAAGTTTTAGTATAAACAATAATAGTTAATTTCGGGATACAGGTGAAATCAGGATAGAATCTGAATGGATGCCGCCAAAGAAATTTTTTGAAAATATCAGATATGGAATATAAGTCAATAACAATTAAGCTGGAAGACGGCACAACTTTAGCCGGAAAATCTTTTGGTGCAGAGAAATCTATAGCGGGTGAGGTTGTATTTAATACTGCAATGACCGGTTATCCTGAGAGTTTGACTGACCCTTCTTACAAAGGTCAGATTCTGGTTCTGACATATCCTATTGTAGGGAATTATGGCGTTCCTGTTGAGGATAAGGAAAACAAAATGCACAAATTTTTTGAATCTTCCCGACTCCATATCTCCGGCCTGGTTATATCAGATTATTCCGAAGACTATTCTCACTGGAATGCAGGGAAAAGTCTTGGCGACTGGCTAAAAGAAAATGAAGTGCCTGGAATATTTGATATCGATACCCGGCAATTGACAAAAATTCTCCGGGAAAAAGGCTCCATGCTGGGAAAAATTATAGTGGATGAAGAACCTGAAACCTATGATCCTAACCTGGAAAATCTTGTAGCAAAGGTCAGTATCAGTAAAAAAGAAGTGTACGGTAAGGGGAAATATAAAATTCTTCTCATCGATTGTGGGGTAAAGTATAATATTATCCGTTACCTGCTTGAAAGAGATACCACCGTAATAAGGGTTCCCTGGGATTATGATTTCACGAATGAAGAATATGACGGCCTTTTTATATCAAACGGTCCGGGCGACCCTAAAAAATGCGACATTACCATTCAAAATCTGAATAAAGCCTATTCAAAAGCCATCCCTATTTTTGGAATTTGCCTTGGAAATCAGCTAATGGCCCTGGCCGCAGGAGCCGATACCTACAAGTTAAAATACGGACACCGGAGTCATAACCAGCCCGTAATTAAAAAAGATACCAATAAATCTTATATCACTTCCCAAAATCATGGTTTCGCTATTAATAACAACACCCTCCCGGGTCAGTGGAAACCCTTGTTTTTAAATTTGAATGACAATACCAATGAAGGCATGATTCATAAGGATAAACCTTTCTTTTCCACACAGTTTCATCCCGAGGCATCAGGGGGCCCAACCGATACTGCTTTCCTCTTTGATGAATTTATTGATCAGATCAGAAAATATAAAGGAGAAATCACCGAAATCAAATCTTATTTGTACTAATTATATTTTAGAAAATCAAGCCCCTTTGTTAACAAGTTATCAACATTTTTTGTAGATTTGAAGACGGAACTATAAAAAATGCCCCAAAAGTATCTGTTTATACTTGTTTGCTTGATTTTGTACTCTGCCGGGACACAATCTCAAAGTATCAGTCGCTCTGTAATTTCCATCCTGGGAAAAGAGACGACCGACTCTCATATGTTGGTAAATCATACTGCCGGAGAAGCATTTGCGGGCACTGTTTACGCCAACTTCCGTTATCTTACCCAGGGATTTCAGCAGCCCGACCTCCTGGATTTTAATGATACCGAAAACGAAGGATTTGATGCCATCGATGTTTATCCAAACCCTGTAAATATAAATTCAAACTATACCTTAACGGTCTCTTTCCGAATAAATATTATTTCTGATTATGTTATAAAAATTTATGACACCAGAGGATCCCAGCTCTATTTTGATGAATTAAACGGTCTTGTTTCTTCAGATATCAAGATTGATATGGCCCGCTTTCGCCAGGGCATTTATTTTGTTCACGTTTATTCCAGGCAAATGCGAATGAACAGGTTTTTTAAAATAGAAAGGTTCTGAGAGATGAAAAAAATACTTTTAATAATAACAGGAATTTTAATTCTTGCAACAGGAATCAACGCTCAGTATGTTCCGCTCGGAATTAATTATCAGGCCATTGCACGAGACAATTCAGGACTGGAATTAAAAAACAAGAATCTGAATATAAAAATATTTATACTCGCGGAAGGAATTGTGGAATATGCAGAAACACATTCTGTACGTACCGATCCATTCGGCCTTTTCCAGCTTACCATTGGACAGGGGTCTTTCCTGGAAGGAGAAGTAAATGAATTTATAGATATTAACTGGGGACTAAATTCCCATTTTCTTCGGGTAGAGGTAGATTTCGGTGAAGGCTATATCAGTATGGGCACCATGCCTTTCCTGGCGGTTCCTTATGCTTTATATGCAGCTACCTCAGGAAGTATGGGTGGAGAGAAAGATCTGGATAAAAGTCCGGAAAATGAACTTCAAATCCTGTCCCTAGAAGGTCAGATTCTCAGGATATCCAACGGAAATGCAATTACCCTTAGTGATGTGGTTAATGATGCCGATGCAGACCCTACAAATGAATTGCAGGACTTACAAATTGATCAGGACCAGGTTTTGTCTCTTTCAAAAGATGCAAGTCCGGTAAACCTAAAACCTTTTCTTGATAATACCGATGAGCAGGAACTGGAGCTGGAAGGAAACCGGCTTATAATTGAAAATGGGAATTCTGTTTTAATCGATGCCGATTCTGCCAATGAAATACAATCTTTAATTTTACAGGGGAACACGCTTTCATTATCATCCTCTAACTCTGTAGTGGTTGACGGAAGTCCTGTCAACGAAATACAACAATTAAGCCTGGATGATGGTAAGTTAAGCCTTTCCAATGGGGGCGGAACCGTTTCTATTGAAAAAGAAGTGATTGCATTCCGTGCCCTGAAATCCAATACCGGTCCGCAAAATGAAGGTGATACGGTCACCATGGTGTTTAATATTGAAATGCTGGATTCGGGAGAAGGAAAAGTTCCTGATGGTTTTTACGATAATGAGAAAGGCGTTTTCACTGTTCCTGAGGGAGGTGAAGGTTTATATCATTTTGATCTGAATTTCGATTTCGATACCGATCATTCCCTCCTGATTGTTAAAAATGATCAGGTACAGGAAATTGTTTTTGATGGATATGGGATAGGGGTCAGCGGGGTCAAATCTTATTCATTTATTTATCTCCTGGAGGAAGGAGATGAAATTCAGATCGATCTGGTTCTGAATTCTTCTGCTTTTTGTGGCAAAGGAACCTTTTTTGGATACAGGGTTCATTAGAAAACAACCTGGATAAGACCAGGTTTAAAGTTTTTTTTATTCCTTTGCAGGAGGAATGCCATCCTGTCTTACGATTTAAATATCCTTTAATATGTATGAATCTTCCCGTTTCACAAGGGGTGAAGAAATTGCTAATTCTGTTTCCCACGGTCTTGGTGCCGTGTTTGGCTTAACTGCACTTGTTCTGATGCTTGTCTTTGCAAGCCTTAAAGGAACAACCTATCATGTGGTAAGTATGGCCATCTATGGGAGCACCCTTTTTATCCTGTTTATTTCATCTACCCTGAATCATTCATTGAAACCCGGGAAGGGCAAAGATTTCTTTCATAATTTTGATCAGATTGCCATTTATCTTCTAATTGCGGGTACCTATACACCCCTTGCCCTGGTCGGTATAAAAAATGACTGGGGATGGACCATGTTCGGAATTCAGTGGGGCCTTGCATTTGCCGGGATAGTAGCAAAGACCCTGATTCCCAATAAATTTGAAAAAGGGGTTAATTATTTTACCATGATTTCTTTCATCCTGATGGGTTGGATGTTGCTGTTTTTCCTTCTGCCGATATTCAGGCAGATCCCGAAACCGGCAATCCTTTTGATATTTATAGGAGGAGGTTTTTATACCCTGGGAACTATATTTTTCAAACTGGAAAAGATGAAGTACAGTCACCTCATCTGGCACATCTTCGTATTAGGGGGAAGTGTGATGCATTTTATTGCAATCTTCAGGTATTTTCTTCCCTGGGAATGAGAATAGTAGGAGAAGATGTTCACGCTGAAGGGCGCTGAAGAAAGGGAATTGGATTTCGTAGGAGCTCGCAGAAGAGTTATTAGCATGGTTCAAGAATTCCTTGGTGAGCTTAATAAAGAATTTCACGCAAAGTGCACGCAAAGGAATTCGCAAAGTTTCGCGAACAAAGAATAATGGCTTTTTAAAACCCCCTTTGCGATACTTGGCGTGCACTTAGCGTGACTTAGCGAGAAACAAAGCTTTATCAAAATATAGTAAGGGTTTTAAACGAAGCCCAAAAACCGCTGCACGCTTAAAAGAAACAACATTCACAAATTTCCTTTGTGTTCTCTGTGTGAAATTATTCTTAGCCTTTTATTCAAAACTCAAATTTAATCCCCTGCGCCAAAGGCAGATCCTTTCCGTAATTTATGGTATTGGTCTGTCTGCGCATATAAACTTTCCAGGCATCTGAACCCGATTCACGTCCGCCACCGGTATCTTTTTCTCCCCCGAAAGCACCTCCAATTTCAGCTCCTGAGGTACCGATATTTACATTGGCAATTCCACAATCGGAACCTGCGTGCGACAGGAATAATTCAGCCTCCCGCATATCAAGGGTGAATATTGAGGAACTCAGTCCCTGCGGAACATCGTTATGAATATGTATGGCTTCTTCAATATTTTTATATTTCAACAGATACAAGAGGGGAGCAAAAGTTTCTTCCTGAACAATCTCGTAATGATTTTCGGCTTCTGCAATTGCCGGAACAACATAGGTCCCCGATTCAAATCCATTTCCTTCAACTACGTTCCCACCAAATATTACTTTTCCTCCTTCTTTTTTGACAGCCTCCAGTGCTTGGGTAAAAACATCAACGGCAGTTTTGTCAATCATGGGTCCCACCAGGAATTTTTCATCCAAAGGATTACCTATTTTCTTTTCTACCTGGGCATAGGCGTTTAAAAGGCGTTTCTTCACATCATCATAAATACTTTCATGGATAATTAGCCTGCGCGTGGAGGTACATCTTTGTCCGGCTGTACCCACTGCACCAAAAACAATGGCCGGGACAGCCATTTCAATATCTGCTTTTTCTGAAATAATGATGGCATTGTTTCCCCCCAGCTCCTGAATAACCCTTCCCAAACGGGCACCGGCGATTTTACCGACTTTTTTACCCACAGCGGTGGATCCCGTGATTGAGATCAATGGGATTCTCCTGTCTTCTACAAAATTATCACCCAGAACCGATGATTTTGCCACGATCAGGTTAAATACACCTTCCGGCACATCATTTTCTTTCAGTACTTTTTGAATAATATTTTGGGTGGCAATGGCGGTTAGAGGAGTTTTTGAGCTGGATTTCCATACCACTACATCTCCTGCTATGGCAGCTATCATGGAATTCCATGCCCATACAGCTACCGGAAAGTTAAAGGAGGTGATCAGGCCTACAATTCCCAGTGGGTGATACTGATCATACATCCGGTGATCTTTGCGTTCGGAATGCATGGTAAAACCATAAAGCTGACGGGATTGCCCTACGGCAAAATCACAGATATCTATCATTTCCTGTACTTCCCCTTTGCCTTCCTGGAGAATTTTGCCCATTTCGAGTGTTACCAGGTAGGCCAGGTCATCTTTATTTTCGCGCAAAGCAAGACCAATTTGCCTTACTACCTCTCCTCTCTGGGGTGCCGGAACTTTTCTCCAGACTTTAAAAGCTTCCCCGGCTTTTTTCATTATAATTTCATAATCATCTATGGTGGCATTCCGGACTTTTGCTATCTCCTGTCCGTCAATTGGTGAAAAGGAAGATGTCAAAGCACCATTGGTTTTGAGCCATTGTGTCCCGGTTGTAGCTCCGGGATTGATATCCTGAATTCCAAGGCGACTAAGTACCCCGGCGGTTTTGGTTTTAAATTCCTGATTCATAATAATTCGGTTTTTATTGAATTCAAAATTACGAATGATAAGCATTCATAAAAGATGATAAAGAACATAGGACAGTTTTAAAGTGAGTGGGTGAGTGCGAGACCATGTGGCCACGCAAGAAGAATCCGGTACAAACAGTCCACGGTCCACGGTCCACGGTCCGCAGTCCACGGTTGACGGTCGACTGTGGACTGCCCGACCTTTCTCTTATTTTCTGAGTAGAATTGCTATCTTTGACAAAATTTTCAAAAAACAATGAATTTCGTTGAAGAATTACAGTGGAGGGGTATGCTGCATGATATAATGCCCGGCACAGAAGAACTACTTGAAAAAGAGATGAGTACGGCCTACGTTGGAATTGACCCAACTGCCGATTCATTGCACATTGGCCACCTGGTAGGGATCATGATGTTGAAGCATTTCCAGGTAGCCGGACATAAACCCCTGGCATTGGTGGGAGGTGCAACGGGAATGATCGGAGACCCTTCCGGGAAATCACAGGAAAGAAACCTGTTGGATGAAGAAACCCTCAGACATAACCAGGAATGCTTAAAAAAGCAGATTGGCTTGTTTCTGGACTTCGATTCGGATGAACCAAATAAGGCGGAAATGGTCAATAATTATGACTGGATGAAAGACTTTGGTTTTTTGGATTTTATCCGGGAAATAGGCAAGCATATTACGGTTAATTATATGATGGCCAAAGATTCCGTTAAAAAGCGCTTATCGGCAGAGTCGAAATCCGGAATGTCTTTTACGGAATTTACCTATCAGCTGGTGCAGGGATATGATTTTCTTCATTTATACAGGCAGAAAAACTGCAAACTGCAGATGGGAGGATCCGACCAGTGGGGAAATATTGTGACCGGGACAGAACTGATCAGGAGAATTGAAGGAGGCGAAGCATTTGCATTAACCTGTCCCCTGATTACAAAAGCGGATGGCGGGAAGTTTGGTAAAACGGAAGAAGGAAATGTATGGCTGGATCCGGAAAGAACCTCACCCTATAAATTTTTCCAATTCTGGCTGAATGTTTCAGATGATGATGCTCAGAAATATATAAAAATATTTACCCTGCTGGATAAAGCAAGCATAGAGAAGCTGGCAAATGAGCACCAGGAGGCACCACATCAGCGGCTGCTTCAGAAAACGCTTGCAAAAGAAGTGACCTGTATGGTTCATGGGGAAGAAGAGTATAATTCAGCGGTTGAGGCATCAGAAATACTTTTTGGAAAAGCAACAACCGAAAGTCTGAAAAAGATCCGGGAAGATATTTTTCTTTCTGTTTTTGAAGGCGTACCGCAATTTGAAGCTGAAAGTAACTCACCGGATACGAATGTTCTGGATTTTCTCGTTGAAGAAACCGGTGTATTTCCTTCCAAAGGTGAATTACGAAGACTTATTAAAGGCGGAGGGATAAGCATAAACAAGGAAAAAATAACAGATGAATCTCTGGTTATCGGAAAAGAACATTTTCTTAATGGAAAATATATTTTGATTCAAAAAGGAAAGAAAAATTACTTCCTGGTAAAAGTAAAACAATAAACAATTCAATCATGGCTAAGGAAACTCAAAGCAACACAAATTACGATTTCAGCTCCACAGATCTACTGATCTATATCTGGGATAAAAAGATTCCCTTGCTGATAATATCCTTTATTGCTGCTGTTGCATCAATTATTATTTCATTGACGATTATACCGAAATTTAAGTCGACCGTTGTTTTATTCCCAACCACTAATACCTCTATTTCCAAAACCCTGCTGGAGGATTATTACAGCGGAAGGAAGACGCTTTATGAGATTGGTGAAGAGGAGCAGTCGGAACAGCTTATGCAAATCCTTGACTCCGAAGAAATACGGGACCGTATCATCGAAAAGTATAAACTGATGGAGCATTACGGAATCGAAGAAGATATGGATTTTCCTCTTACCCGTCTTTATGCTGAGTATAAATCCAATATCAGTTTTGAACTTACCCAATATCTTTCAATTGTAATTGAGG
>CBDUPM010000009.1:0-18649 GCA_965369105.1 uncultured Bacteroidales bacterium
TCATGCCTTCCCGGAAAAAATCGATAATCTTTACTATTTCAAATACTTCATTATAATATCAGGTCCTGAAATTAAGCAAGGCATAATTGGTAGACGCGCTAGTCTCAGGGACTAGTGTACGCAAGTACGTGTCCCGATTCATACGGGATCCTGGGCACAGAATACAGAGTGAGAGTGAGAGTGAATACTCTCACTTTTTTCCTTTAGGGAGGTGGTGGAGCCGAGGAGGAGGAACGACGACGAGCTCATGCCTGACAAACAAATTACAGCTCCTTGATCTTTAAATTTCTGAAATATACAACCGCCCCATGATTCTGAAGTGCAATGTGACCGATATCATTTTTTGCATAATCCGGATAATCAGCCCATTTTCCACTATTGCGTAATTCTGTCCATTCAGGTGAGTATTTTTCGTATTCTACCGTCATTTTGCCATTGAGGTAAAATCTGACATTATTTTTTTCCACGATAATCATTCCATGATTCCATTCTCCGATTTCTTTGGTTGCATCAACCAGGGGAGGGTGCATCGCGTAGTTAGCAGCACACTTTTGCCAGTCTTCGAGAGGACCCGGCCAGCTTTTATCATCTATTAACTGGTATTCCACACCGGTTTGATAGGGATAGGTATATGAAGTGTCTTCTCCAACCTGGAATAATACCCCGCTGTTGGCTCCGGGAGTCAGCTTAAATTCAAAGCTAAAAGCAAAATTATTGTATTCCTGTTTGGTAATAAGTCCTTCATGACTTTCAGCTAATCCCTCATTGTTTATTATCAGGATGCCATCTGCCACTTCCCAGCTTTCAGGAACAATCACCATATTATAGCCCCGCCAGTGTTCAATTTTCTTTCCATCAAACAAAAGTTTCCATCCGTTTTTAATCTCCGGTTCAGAAAGGCTGTTGACAGGCGCATTCAGGTCAATCTGACTGGTAATTTCAGTTTCTTTTTCGGTTATACAGGAGTTGAAAATAACTGATATTAAAATTGTGAATGACAAGAATGAAAATATTGATTTATTATTCATAGCTGGAATATTTTAACTGTTTATTTTTAGGAAAAAGAAAGATAAATATAAATCTTATTCCTGACAAAAGAATGTTTGTTATCCATGATTTGGTGAAAAATAAAAAATATAGAAATGTTTTACAAATGCAAACAGAGCGTGAAATATCATTAAATTCATAAGCATGTCATTTTGCTATTTTTAAACTCTGACTAACTTTGAGAAATAATCTACTGATAATATTCTGTTCAATATGATAAAGTTAAACGGTATATTCCCACCTGTACCCACTTCTTTCGATCAAAATGAAAACCTGGCAACAGGTAAATTGAAAACTAATATTAGCCTGCTTAGTCAATTTAACCTGACCGGTTTTTTAATCCTGGGCTCTAATGGTGAACTGGTGAATTTGTCCGATAAGGAGGTTCTTGAAATTTATTCTGCAGCCAGAGACGCCATACCTTCAGATAAGCTGATGCTTGCCGGAACCGGGTTTCAGTCTACACGGGAAACGATAAACAAAACAATGGCCGCAGCAAATGCAGGTGCGGATGCCGCCCTTGTCTTAAACCCCTTTTATTTTAAGGGCCTGATGACACAGGAAGCCCTGATCGCTCATTATTGGGCAGTTGCTGATGCATCTTCCATTCCGGTTATTATCTATAATATGCCTTCAAACTCGGGATTAGATATGGATGCTGAAACAATCATAAAAATTTCTGTTCATGAAAACATCATCGGTTTAAAAGATTCAGGCGGTAATCTGACAAAAATGGGTGCAATTAAGAAAATGGCAAAACAAGATTTTCAGATTTTAGCCGGGTCAGCCGGTTTTTTGTTACCGGCATTGACAATGGGGGCAGTGGGAGGGATACTTGCACTGGCCAATATTCTGCCTGAAAAATGCATAGGTATTTATGAGGATTTTACAGGAGCTAATTTTCAAAATGCTCAAAAATCCCAGATGGAAATCATTTCAATCAATACTGCAGTTACCAGAAAATGGGGAGTGCCGGCCCTGAAGGCGGCGATGGATAAAACAGGACTTTACGGAGGTCCGGCAAGGAAACCAATGCTGCCCGTCACCGACGAAGTTTTACAGCAGCTTGTTAAACTTTTGGATGAAAATACCGCTTAGGAGATCCCGGATTGCTTGTTTTTTTATTTGTTATTGAAAAATTTGAAAGGAGATTTCTTCGGATTCAAGAAAAATATACCAGATTAACCCTGTTTCTTTACATGCAATCCGCACTCACTGTGCTCAGGAGCTTCCCACCACCATCTGCCGGCCCTGATGTCCTCTCCTTTTTCTACCGCGCGGGTACAGGGTTGACATCCAATACTGGGAAATCCTTTATCATGAAGTTCATTATAGGGCACATCCTTTTCCCTGATATAATCCCAGACGTCTTTTTCTCTCCAGTTGAGAAGAGGATTTATTTTAATCATCCCGTTTACCTCGTCCCATTCAACAAGCTTTGTGTTAAAACGATTCAGCGACTGATCCTTACGCAGACCACTTATCCATACATCCAGACCTTTGAAAGCTCTTTTGGCGGGTTCAATTTTTCTATGAAAACAGCAAAGCTTCCGGTTTTCGACGCTGTCATAAAAAAGATTGATTCCTTTTTCCTTTACCATTTTCTCAACTTTCCTGTAATCAGGGAAAAAGATCTCTATTTTGATATTATATTTTTTATTTGTCCTGTCAATTACCTCATGAGTTTCAGGAAATAATCTTCCTGTGTCCAGAGTGAAAATTCGGATATCCTTGTCCATTCCACAAACCAAATCTGTGAGCACCTGGTCTTCTGCCCCCATGCTTGAAGAAAGAGCAATTCTTTCTTTATAATTTTCCAGAAACCAACTTAATAACTCACTGGCAGAGCTTTTGTCAAACCTGCTGTTCAGTTCCTCTATTAATTTCAAAGTTTTCTTATCTGCCTCCATCGTATCCGTTTTTTGAGCATGCAAAATTAAAGTTTTTACTGAAATAAGCTTAGAAATTCTTTTTGAATTGAAGTAAGTTCAGAAAATTATGGCTCTAAGCCGATTTTTTCAGTCTCACGGGTTTGCAACAATGCTTTTCCTTAACTGCCTCGATTCCACATTTTTTGCAGCTATATTTCAGTCTTTCACCACTTTTGTTTACGGAAAAGCCCTCTTTACACAATTTCTTCGACATTCTTGCTTAAATGATATTTAAGCATCAAACAATTATAAAGGAAGAAAGTTGAAAACTCTCAGAAAGATTTTATGGAAGATCAGATATTTTTAAAATGATCGATGGCATTTCTAACAGAGCCATGCAGCAGCAGAAGTCTTCTGGCCTCCTGCATATCCACACCGGTTTCTTCCATAATCATTTTAGAACCTCTTTCAATCAGTTTTTTATTGGTCAGTTGCATGTCGATCATTTTGTTTCCCTTTACCCTGCCAAGCTTGATCATTATAGTGGTAGTTAGCATATTCAGGATGAGTTTTTGAGCTGTACCGGCCTTCATTCGGGTACTACCTGTAACAAACTCAGGACCTACAATTGCTTCCAGGGGAATGTCAACAGAATCAGCCAGTTCCGAGTTTGGATTGCAGGTTATGCAGGATGTAAATAATCCGGCTTCCCTTGAATCTCTAACGGCGCCTATTACATAGGGGGTCCTGCCGGAAGCTGCTATTCCAACAATTGAATCTTTTGCCCTGGGATTATATTGTTGCATATCTCTCCAGCCTCCCTCAAAATCGTCCTCAGCAGATTCGACCGCTTTCCGGATTGCACGGTCACCTCCGGCAATCAAACCAATAACAATATCATCGGGGACCCCATAGGTAGGAGGAATTTCCGATGCATCGAGAATTCCTAATCTGCCGCTTGTGCCGGCACCAACATAAAACAAACGGCCTCCTTTGATAATCTTTGGAAGAATGGTTTCAATCACTCTTTCAATATCCGGAATAATCTTTTGAACGGCCAAATGGACGGTGCTGTCTTCCTTGTTAATATTCTGCAGGAGCATATTAACTGACATTTTTTCAAGATTATCATATTTTGAAGTAGATTCTGTTAAAGAAATCATTTCTTTTCATTTAATATTTAAAAACTCTGGTGATATTTAACCAATCCTTCAATCGGGTGTTCAACGATTACATAATTCTCAATTCCTTTATCCTCAAGGCACTCCTTAAGAATATCTTTGAAGTGATAGGCTATGGAACCTGCAAATCCAATATCGTATTTCAAATAATTATCATATTTACTTACGTTTTTTTCTAAAAAGGAATTAAACGCATCTTTTACAATTTTCCTGATTACTTCTTCATTTTCATATGTTTTCACTATCCTGCTTATAGATGCCAGGTACCGGTTCGCCAGTGGTTTTCGATAGGTATTTTCAATAACGCTTTCAATACTGAAATCTGTGGTACCGGAGATTTTCTTTTTTAATTCCGGATGAAAATCATTTTTTAGCAATGCATTTAAAAACCTTTTACCAATATCGTTTCCACTTCCTTCATCGCCCAAAATATAGCCAAGGGAAGGAATTTTGGATTTAATACTTCCTTTTAAATACAGGCATGAGTTGGATCCGGTACCAAGTATGCATGCGATCCCTGAATTATTGCCAAACAAGGATCTGGATGCACCTAATACATCGTCATTAATGCTTAAGTTAACATCTCCTCCAAAAATAGTTTTAAATGCTTCTTTCAGAGAATTTTCAGCCATTTTGGTAGTAACACCTGCTCCGTAAAAATAAACCTCGTCCGGGTTTTGGATAATTTCCTTTTCTTTTAACCTGCTTAGTTCATTTTCAATCTCAGCCTTAGAAAGGAAGACCGCATTCAGTCCATTCCCCCTGAATGACCTGACCTGGTTTTTCTCAATTATTCTCCACTCTGTTTTTGTGGAACCACTATCTGCTATCACTTTCATTCGACCGGATTACTTTGTAACGATAATTCTTTTTACGTACTCATTTTTTCCATCTAAGATCCTGATAAGGTACAATCCTTTCTGGCTGAAAATATCTGAAGATAATTTAACTGAATTTTCTTTTCCCGTGTTAAAAGAAAGGATTTTCCTGCCATAAACATCGTATATAGAAAGGATCGGATTTGAAGTGGATGTGTTTTTAATTTTTATCGTAAATTCAGTGTCTGCAACAGGATTAGGATAAATACTTAGAAATTCAGAAGTATTTTCGAATTCCCTGATTTGGGTGTCTTGTCCGGTTTCAAAATATCTGGATGGAGAAAATATGCTGTAACCATACTCATTTTTAGCCGCTCCACGTGCATAATACCAGGTAAATTCATTTAATTTTCCATTGATGGTAACTGGGAAGTTTGTTGCTGAAAAACTTTCCTTAAATTCGATTAAATTAAAATTTCCATCTTCCGAAAACTCAACATACATGGAGTCTGCAACAGGATCGGCATTCCATGCTAATTCGGGTCTGACATTAATTCCCGAAGAAAGATGCGCAGGAGAAGTCAGCGCGGGACGTGGAGGATAAGCAGCAAAAAACTCACGTATATTGCTGAATTCACCCTCCCCATTTTCATTCTTTCCTTTTACTCTCCAGAAATATTGTCTCTGACCTTCCAGGTTAAGCAGGGAGGCATCTACTTCCATATCTGTTATCCAGTTGGAAGCCGACATTATAATTGAAAAATCAGAATCCAGGGCTACTTCTATTTTATAACTAACTGTAGCTCCGGTGACAGTTGATTCCCATTGCAATTTATCGAAGGAAGCGAGATTTGCCTGGTTTTCAGGTTGAAACAGGGTGACTTCCGGTATTTCTCCGGCAGAAGTTTTAAAACTGGTAAGATCCGTGTAAAAACTTTGTCCTGAAGAATTAATTGCCTTGATCCTTATGTAATACCAGGTGCTCAATTCAAGTGTAGTGACCAGTTTTCCGTTGGTTTCTCCCGCAGGGAAAGTTTCATTTGCTGTCAGCACAGCGAAATTACTGGATTCGGATATTTCCACGATAATTTCATCCGCAATTTCGCTGGCGCTCCACCTAACTCTAGGCTGTGTACTTACCATTTGGTCAAGATTTTCCGGGTAAATGAGCTCCGGAGCAGCGGGAAATCCGGTGGTGAATCCTCTATGGGCTGTCCAGGGCCCTTCCAGCTCATTTTTAGCTTTCACCCTCCAGAAATAGGGTGTTTCACCCTCCAGGTTTAATTCGGTTAGACTGATGCTTTCCTGTGGGATCCAATCACTTTCATAACTTAAATTGCTAAAAGAACTGTTTTTCGAAACCTGGAGTTTGTAGTTCAATCCGGATTGAGCACCCTGCCATGAAAGATTATCCGTTTGAGTAAGAATCGCCTGATCTTCAGGACTTAAGAGTGTTACCATTAAATCTCCTACATCGATAACAAAAACAGAAGAGGCCAGACTTTCTTTACCGGCTGCAGTTACAGAAGTGACCACTATATTTGAATTAATGGAATAATCGAGGTCTGAGAGTGCAATGCTATTTGAAAAAACAAGGGATTTAATATTATCCGGGTTGATAATAATGAGACTTGAATCACTTTCTGAACCGGAAGAATAAACTACAAAACGGTCATTTGGACTTCCTGAATAATCCCAGAGAAGATAATGATCCCCCTCAATTTCCTCTGTTCTTAAATAGAAAGGGTAAGAAGGAGTCGGATCCGCTTTCCAGGTCATTTCCGGAATGATAGCCGGATGGGTATATTTATTCTGGGAAAGGTATTCGGCGAATCCATTGATTCTTTCAAAATCACTTGCACTGAAATAAACTCCTCCCAGTCCCCCGTCTTCAGACCTTGACCTGACGATATCTATTTGTCGTCCAATTTCACTTAAGGTCCATTCTGAAACAGGATCTCCTGTGCCTTTTTTGGCATCGGTTTCCATCATAGATAAATCCAGTAATTTCCCTTCTTCGGAGTAATATTTATCCACATACATTTTATACTCATGCAGATGAGCTTGCGTTGATTTCTTTTGATCAGGATTGGCCCCCAGGCGGTAACTTCCATGACCGGTATACAAATGTCTGTCATATTTTTTGACACTGTCGGCCCAAAAGTTGGCAAGGGTTTCAAAGTCCTGGGAGCCCCCCGTAGGCCAGTACAATTGAGGAGTTATATAATCAACAGATTGGTCTTCCAGCCATGCAATCGGATCACAATAGATTACGGCATAGGCATTTAATCCATTGATTCCCGGGGGATTATTAATACCATAAATACCAAAAGGACTAACCCCAAAGCGGACATCCGGATTGGCTTTTTGAATATTCTGATAAACGGTATCCACCATTCGGTTTACATTATCTCTTCGCCAGTCATCCAGATCCATTCCTGCCCCGTATAAAGAAAACTCTGTTGCGTCAAGAGAGGCATCGGTACCTTCATATGCATAAAAATAATCGTCGAAATGTACACCGTCAATATTATAATTACTGCATATATCATAAACAACTGAGCCAATGTATGACATGACATCAGGAATCCCGGGATTTAATATCAGTCTGCCGGAAGGGTATTCCATGGCCCACTCCGGATGTTCCTTGTAAACATGGGTAGAATGAAAGTATGTTGGACCCGGGCTGGTAGATGCACTCAGTCGGTATGGATTCATCCATGCGTGAACCTCAATCCCTCTTTTGTGGGCTTCGTCAATAGCAAACTGAAGTGGATCATATCCGGGATCGGTTCCCTGGAAACCGGTCAAATATCTGGACCAGGGTTCGTAAGTTGAATTATATAATGCATCACATTCGGGTCTTACCTGTAAAAAAATAGCATTCAATCCGCTGGCCTGGTATAACTCAAGCTTGGAAATTAAGTCAGCCTTTTGATTAGCCGGATTTCCCCGGTCTTCATATGCAGGCCAGTCGATATGAGAAACCGAGGCGACCCAGGTTGCACGCATTTCTCTTTTTCCTTCAACCTGCGCTAAAAGCATGCCTGTTGCGATGTAAAGTATAATGGAGAGGCTTACTATTTTTTTATTGTTGAATTTCATTCTATTTTTATTTTCAGCTGCGAAAATACTATTTTTCAGCACTGTAATTAACTATGCCAAATTTCTTAGCCCACCAGACTTGTTCATAATATGTGTCGTCGAATTCCTGGTTATCAAGAGCCTGCAGATAATTTTTATTGTTAAGCCCAATTTCATCATCGGGATAGGGAACCCGGCCAGGTACATAGGTCCTGGAGACATCCGCCCATTCAAAACTTATAATGCGAATTCCCTGTAATTCGAGTTCATATTTTTTAAGCTGGGGAAAACCTGTTCTCCGGTACTCTGCAAATGCTTCGTAGCCGTTTAAATAAAGACTTACCCATTTTTGAGTAATGATTTGCTCCAGGCTGTTATTGTAAGCTCCATCACCTGAAATAAATGCATTAATATCATCCTCTTCTATTTCATAGAATTCCATGGATGCCCTGATACCTTCGTTATACCATACTTCTGCATTTTCCCCGGTCCACCCTCTGAAAGCTGCTTCTGATCTTAAAAAACACACTTCTGAATAGGAGAGGATTGGTTTTTCCAATTCAGGATTCTTAAAGAAGTATTTCCCGATATAGGAAACGGTCGATACACCCATTCCCAGCGCCTGCTGCTCTTTGATGATCGAATTCATCAGATTAGGAGCTCCCCGGTATGTGGTATTATCCGTTTCTATGGGTTGGGCATATATTTCCAGTCGGGGGTCATTATTCAGGACCAGGGTCTGCATCATTAATTCGCTTACTTTTGGAACACTCGTTCCGGTCAGGTCCGGATTGTTTGGATTCTGCGAATCTATATGAGTTTCATAAAGTGGATTCCACCAGTCGGTTGATTTAATATATTTGAATAGAGCGGATTCATCATTTGAGGAAATCAGTTTATTTTCTGAAATAATTTCATTTACTACGGTCTCATTTCCACTTCTGACAGCAAGTCTCAATCTTAAGGAGTTGGCAAATTTCCTCCAAAGATCAAGATTGCCATCAAAAATCATATCATTATTATAAAATGCCTTATCCGGATTCAGGTTTGCTGCAGCATCTTTCAGCACTTGCATCATATCATTATAGATGAATTCCTGGGAACTGTACTGGGGTTTGATTGCATCTGCAGAATACTCATCAATCAATTTAAAAGCATCTGAATACGGAACATCTCCCCAGAGATCAGTAACCTTATGGAAACAATAGGCTTTCCAGATTCTTGCAACTTCATATTTGTTTATTTCATCCGGATCATCTTCTGTCAGCTTTTCAAGTATATGACAATTAAGTAGGAGATTGGAATAATAATACTCCCAAAGGTTTTTTATTCTGAACTGGTCAAAAAGGGAATAGGGAGGCATGGTTGAATTTCCGTAAACGGCAGAAGTCTGCATGATCCACCTCTGAAAATAGGTTATATTATAGGAGTTTTGCAATCCATATTCTCCGCCGGCCTCCTTTATAACATAATTAAAAATATAATTCGGATCTGTTATATCCGGGTTATTCGGATTTGTATTAATTTCTTCAAAGTTTTTGGTGCAGGAAGAAAATACAAGGATAAAACCTAAAAATGTGATATATAATTTTTTCATAACCTTACGTTCTTAAAAATTAAGCTTTAAATTAAATCCTATTGACCGCGTGGTAGGCATTGCAGCATATTCCTGCCCAAGGGCATTGTTATTGGATGAAAAGGATGATTCAGGATCAATATGAGGCACTCCGCTGTAGATTAACCAAAGATTTTTACCAATAACTGCAAAGGATCCGCCCTTTATAAAATTTTTATTGAACCATTGAGGCGGGAATCCAAAACTGATGGTCACATCCCTTAGTTTCACATAACTGGCATCATATATATCCAGTTCTGCAATACCTCCCCATTTTCTTTGATGCCAGTAGAACTGGGGATCGACCCCCCGGTTATTTATGGAGCCATCTTCGAGTACTCCATCCGCAACATAACCTACAGGATCAGATGATTCGGCAAACATTTGATCTCCATCACCATCAAGCATTGGGGTTCCGTCTGAATTATATAAACCAGTTCTGCCTAAAAGCCTTTCTGCATCTGTGGCAGCATACCACGATTCCCTTCCTTCCAGGGTTTCTACAAACTGACCGTTGTCTTTCCCATATTTATTGGTTTTTGAAAAAACATCTCCTCCTTTTGAAATCCCTATGGAAAAAGAAAGCATAACATTCTTATAACCAAAACTATTGGAAAAACCTCCCGACCAGTCCGGAGTAATGTTTCCGATCACATCCCATTCAGGATCAAGGACATAAAAACCATCTTCATTGATTAGGGGTTTCCCGTTAAGAGGGTCATCCAATATATTTCCTTCAGCGTCAGTTTTATAATATCTCTGCATTTTTGATCCATATATATCTCCATAGGGTCTACCCGGAATTGCCCTTACTTCAATCTGACTTTCACCCGTAACAACAAACTTTTCCAATTCCTCTGCCAGCTCAACCACTTCATTCCTGTTTTTAGCAAAGTTTATGGATACATCCCAGCGTAAGTCTGAGGTTTTTAACGGACTTGCATTAAACTGTATTTCAATCCCTTTATTGGAAATAATTCCCCCATTGGTTAAAACGCTGGAATAACCTGAACCTTTGGATATTTCTGCGGTAACTATTTGATCGTGACTTACTTCATCATAATAAGTTATATCTAATGCTAAGCGGTTCTGGAAGAATCTGAGGTCAGATCCGATTTCCCATGAAACCGTTTTTTCAGGTTTCAGCTGAGGATTTGCACCTTTATTGAGCAAATAAACTGCGGGAACATCTCCATAAGCCTGGTTAACATATTGTTTGGATAATTGGTAAGGCTGGGTGTCATTACCCACCTGCGCTATTGAAAACCTGATTTTCCCAAATGTAAATAGATTTCCGTCCAGGTTAAAAGCATCTGAAAAAACAAAGCTCGTATTAAAGGATGGATAGAAATAAGAATTATTCTGAATCGGCAGGGTAGAGGACCAGTCGTTCCTTCCGGTAAGTTCAAGAAACAAATAGTTTTTATAAACAAGCTGGGTTGAAGCATACAGAGACTGAATTACCTTTTCCCTTTTCGTCACGCCTACCGAAGTATCGTCTGGATACTTGGGGTTGTTAAGAGAAAAGAAATTTGGTACAGCAAGTCCTTTTATTGTGGTTGATTGATAATCGACCAGGTAATGATAAAAGTTTCCTCCTAAATTCCCGTTCACCTGGAAATTTTCTCCAATTTCCTTATCTGCTGTTAAAAGAAAATCATGATTTAAAGATTTGTAGTTTACCCATCTTTCTGTAAATGATCCTTCCCCATTTGCTCTGAGAGCATTGGAGGCTATCCTGGAGTATCTTTTGGCGGTATAGGTATCCAGACTGCTTCTTATAAAGCCTTTCAGCCAGGGGGTGAAATTTAAATCAATTTTGGCAAATCCGATAAACTGGTCTTTATAATCGTTATTGTAATTTTCAAATGCCTCCCAATATGGATTTGTATGCCAGTCATCAGAAAAATACCAGTTTTGCTCATAACCGTTTTCGTTTTTATAATCTTCCCGGAGGGTTTGCATATTTATACTTCTTGGCATCCAGACAAAAGTTCTGGCTCCAGTTCTGGAATCACCCTGACCCACCCTGTTAAAAGCATCTTCACGGATATAATTACCTTTAAAACTAAAACTGGCCAGCTCATTCAGTTTGGAGTTAATATTGAAATTTACTGATTTCCTGTCATAATTACTGTTTGGTTTCAAACCTTTATTATTTAAGGAAGAGGCTGAGAAACGCCAGTTAAAGGTTTCCCTCCCATTCTCAATTGACACCGTATTTGTTGCAGTATATCCATGTTCAAAATAGTCTTTAACATTGTCGGGTTGGGGAGTCATTTTGGTAATCTCCCCGTTCCAGTTCAGAATTTCAGTTGTTCCGTCCAGTTTTGGTCCCCAGCTACCTGTTGAATAATAATACTGTATGGTATCTCTTCCATATTTCATTGAATCTTCCGGTGTCAGATCGTACCATGCGATACCTCCTCCAAAACCTGATCCGTATTCATTTTGATAGTTACCGGTAATATATGCACGGTCAAACATAAAGTTTGAATTGATGGTCACCTTTAACTGATCTTTTGAACTGCCTCTTTTAGTAGTTATCAATATGACTCCCATGGCCGCCCTTGATCCATAAAGGGCTGCTGCGTTCGGTCCTTTTAAAATGGAAACGTTTTCAATATCATCCGGAGATATTCCCATCAGACTATTTCCATAATCTACGCCCCCCAGCCAGGTAGCGCCATCAGCGGAATTATCCAGTGGAACACCATCGACCACAATTAAGGGCTGACTTTCAGTAGAGAGTGATTTTATTCCCCGAATGATAATTCTTGAGGAAGTCCCTGCTCCACCTGCAGTTTGAGATATGTTCACTCCGGCCACTTTATTGCTGATGGAATTTATAAAATTGACATCCCGGT
The DNA here is from genome assembly GCA_965369105.1 of uncultured Bacteroidales bacterium. Classification (GTDB taxonomy): domain Bacteria; phylum Bacteroidota; class Bacteroidia; order Bacteroidales; genus JAGLSB01. The sequence continues at coordinate 12,484 of CBDUPM010000009.1, forward strand.
TAGTCGTCAACTGATCACCGTCCACATCGGAAAAAGCATATCCGAGGGCTTTTTTATCCTTTTTAATACCTAAAGCTGTAACTACTACCTCTTCAAGTCCGGTAGATGCAATAACGAGTTCTACTTCTATGTCATTAAAACCAGAAATTTGAACGGTTTTTGTCTGGTACCCGACATAAGAAATCAGCAATTCTTCCTGGTCAGCCGGAACGGAAACAGAAAAACTACCGTCAACTGCGGTTATGGTTCCAACAAGGGGAGATCCATTATTATCCATTGCCACCACACTGGCACCAATAAGAGCCTGGCCCCTGGTGTCGGTCACTATCCCTGTTATGGTTCTTGTTTGTGCATTTACAAGCGACCACAAGGACAGGAAAAGGAGAATGATAAAACTTAGTTTTTTCATTGATAACTTTTTTTAGGGGTTCAGATTAATGATTTTTTTACTGAAGTTTATTTTATCATTTTGCAAGCGAATGATAAACATAGCCTCTTGTAAAACCACTTTGTTTAAAACCAGTTCTATTTCTGTTTTTTCAATATATCCCTGCTGTAAAACTCTTCCTTGCAGATTGTAAATTTTATATTTGGTATTTATTTCCTGTAATCCCTTAAAATAAAGCTTATTCGTATTTAAAGGATTAGGATAAATATCTATATCTGGGTGAGGGTTTAAAGAGGCATAACTTGTAGTATTCGGAATACTTAATGCATCTAAATATATATCTCCGTTCAGAACAGAACCAGGATTGGCATTAAATTTAAGGTGAGTCAATTCAGTTTGCTCTTCCGAAAGGTCGATACTCAGTAATTTCCAACCCGCAAAATCAAGCTGGCCAAATTCTTCTTCGGTCTCATTATCAAAAAGGGCAAATACCGAATTCATACTCATATCTCCCCAAAGCCATATGCTGAGTTTTCTTGCGTTTTTAAGGTTTATGGGAGCAGATGGGCTTACAATTGCAAAAGCTGATTCGTTGCTAAAATCATATCGCAATAACATGGATGCCAGACCTGATCTTTCGATTTTACTCCATTTATATATAAATGATTCCGGATCAAGACCACTACTCTCGGCATGATTCAGACTCCAGGTCTTTGTGTCTTCCAATTCATCCAGGATTTCCTGTGGACCCGGTTCATCCATGGTTGTGAATTCGATCCGGGTGGTGTCAACCATAGGGATTCCATTTTCATCCTTTATGGATCCCTGCAGCTTCAGTATATAAGTAGTTGCATATTCCAGGTCTTCGGCCGGCGAGAAATAATAATGACCTTTATTGTCTATAGTGGATATGGATGCACCCCTGGTACTGACAGGATCATTACCGGCAGATTCAATACTTACAGATCCGATCAATGAGGTATTATTCAGCGGAGCATCGAATATAAGTCTGAATTGTAAAAACGGACTGATGTTTAATTGTTCATTTACGGGAAAACTCGATTCAAGGTGGAACCTGTTACGATCATCGGTGATAAAACTAAATACCAATGTGGTATCTATTCGTACCCCCCATTGATGCTCAGCTGTTGAATCAAGTGTAACGGTATATTCTGTATTGGTTTCATAAGGAATATCAGGCTGGAAATTTAATTTTACATAATACTTATCCCAGGTGAATGTTCCGTTTATCTCCGGACTTATAGAAAAGGCATTAACCGTTGTGGTGGAATCCATGTTCATATTAAAGCTTATGACCACAGGATCAAAACACTTGCTTAGCTCACCCTGCAAAGGACTGTTTGAAATGATTTTGGCAGGCATGGTTTTATCAGCTCTCAGCCAATAATTTGTGTGATTGTGTTGATGTGGATTTACGGTCACCTCAACCGTGTCAATAAAATAATCGTTAGCAGAAAAAATAAGATGATAATTTCCGGAAGCTATGCTATCAAAATAATAAAACCCGGTGTTGAATTGATCCGTCAGATAAGACTCACCTGTTTCCATAATTTCCACCTTTGCTCCGTTTACCGGAAGATAACGATCGGGAGCATCCATGGTATTGTAACTTTCATTAATCAGGAAAGAATCCCTAATGATTCCGGTAATATTTCCCGTTTCATCTGTCCCGGGTAGATTAAAATAGGATACCATTGCATAGAGCATATTCCAGGCCTCCTGTTTCCGGTACTCCAGGTTTAACAGCCGGTCGACCTCAGGTTGATAATCATGAAAACTTCCTTCAGATATAATTCCGGGTACCTGGAGAGGGTAGAGGACCCCGTATCCGTATGTCCAGCTGGGATTTAATGTAAGGTCACCAATATAATGAGGATCCGTATGGGTCCAGAAGGTGGCCTCATTGGTTATCAATTGCTCCCAGAGTATTTGTGCCCAGACTTTTGATTCGGGAATCGCCGGGGTTTCACTTTTACCGTTAAAAATAGTGAGAGGGTAATTCGAAACCTGGTTTCCCGCATTTGAATGGATGGAAATAAACAAATCTGCTTCATTATCATTAGCCAGGGCAGCTATATGAGACAGAGGAAGGTCATCTTCTGTACGGTTCAGAACTCTTGACATAATTACATTGCAGCCTCTGGCCTCCAGCAGATCTCTCAGCCACAAACCTTTTGTGAGATTACTTTCAGATTCCCAAAAGCCATTGGGCATTCCCCTGTCGTCAGAATCATGTCCGCCATGACCCGGATTAACAACTACTGTTAATCCTGAAAAATCAAGTAGCTGGGAATTAATTGTCCCGGCAGGAAAACAGATAAATATCGTTAATATCAGGTATTTTAATTTCAAAACGTAATATTTTACTTCAATTTAAATTTCATCATGTATATTTCACCTTCAGGACTGTGAAACACGATTTTTTTTGCATCGGGGGATGCTTTCGGATATTGGGCAATCGGATCAAATTTATTGGTGAGATTGAATCTTTTTGTACTTCCAACATGAACTGCAATCAAATCAGATGAGATTATTATTTCACCATTATCTTTATCATCCATTCCAATAACCCAATCGTTATTTATCCACTCAGGGGCATTCAGATAACCTAATTTTGCTGTTATTTCTCCATTGAAATCACAAATATAGCTGGCATCGCCAGCAGCGGTAAACAAAATTTTCTTACCATCAGGAGAAATGGAGGCCCAGATAAAATTTCTGTCCTTAACCGGAACCAGGCTTTTCACATGCTCATCGCCCCGGACAATTTTAATTTCCCTGCCTTTAACGATTGCCTCAATTCTTTCAGGGATTATATCCTGATTAAGGCTTGTTTTTTCTTCAGAATAAGGATCAAATTTGTAATAGCTCTTTGATTTTCTTCCATCCTGAATGCTTGTTTCTCTGAAATAAATATTTCCTTTCGGGTCAAGGTATACATCGGAACCTGCACCGGCGGATTCAGAAATAATTTTGCGATCTTTTTTTCTTACATTATACAGGGATAAACCTTTATAATGCATGCCTGATAAAAGAATTTCATTTCTGTTTTTACCAAAGTCAGGAAACCAGGCTTGCTCTTCGATTTTAAGTTTTTTAATGCTTTTTACTTTAACTTTCTGTGAGTTAGCTGAAAGACAAAAGCACATAAGTATGGTATAAAGGATGATTTTTTTCACGGTCCTTTTATTTCCTGGTTAAAATTTAAATCATTAAAAATCTAATGATTTAAGATTGAATAATTAAAGAAAAGAGGGCAGGAAATTTCCCGCCCTCTTTATAAAAGAATTATTTGGTTTTTACAATATTTACGAATCTTGATTCGCTATTGTCACCAGAGAGTTTGATGATATACATTCCCTGTTCAAAGGCTGAAATATCAATCTTAACCACATTTTCAAAGTTGTTTTCAAGGCTTAACAAAACTTGTCCTGTGAGGCTAATTATACTGATATTGCGAACATTGCCACTATTTCTAATGGACAATATGTCTTTAACCGGGTTAGGATATATCATAACATGTTCGAATGCTTCGGTATCGATACCCACACCAATTACAGGCATGAATTCAGACATTACAGCCTCCCCAACAAGATAATCATCTCCACCGGTTGCTGAAACAGGGATAACTTCAAATGCAACAAACTTACCAGCCAGTTCAGAAGCAATGGTATAAGTCAAATCCTTTTCTCCAAGAAGTTTGAGTTTATCACTTCCTGAAACATCTGTTGCTTCATACCACTGGTACAGGCTTGTTCCCTCTGCATCACCATCAGGATCGCTGAAAGTATAGACTCCGGTTAATACCTGTCCGGTGATTAAGTCACCATTTATAGATACATCTGTAGCTACGGGAACATCTGCTCCAACGATGTTTTCAACATCTTCAGGACCAAAGGCTGCCAAAGGCATACCATTGAATGAACCAATACTTCCAGATCCGTCATAAGATAGCTGTACCGCTGTTCCTTCTGTAAGAGCATTTACCAGGTCAAAATGAATCATGGTTCCATCGCTGTAAATAGTGTCTACAGTAACTTCAGTACCACCTTCAGTAATGGTCCACCAGTCAGCATTTGTCATTGATATTTCTTTCATTGCCATATCAAATTCGGCGGATATCATCATACCGTCATGACTGGTAATGGCTGAAACAAATGCAGGAAGTTCGAGCTTACCTCGATATGCTGCAAGGGCATTTTTAGCCTGAAGCATGTAGGCGTAGAAATATTCTCCATCTGTTGTTACATCCACTTCTCCTATATATCCATCCCAGGGTTGTACATCTGATACATATTCACTTGAATCAACTATCTGGTATGGCATGGAAGTGATATCAGCTACTATTATTCTTGCTCCCAGGGGATCCTGTCTCATAGCCTGGAAGAATGCAGCCATGGTCCGTCCCTTGTATTCAAATACATTGGGTGAATTAGACTGGATTTTATAAGCAGCATAATCATCGATTTTTGCAATACTACCCACTTCGTTAAGGTCTTTATCAAAGACTCTCGGAGCAAGACCTTTTCCGTCTATTAATAAGTTGGCATCCACACTTGGCGAGAATGGAACTACTGCAGGAGAAGTTTCCATGGAGGATAATCCATTGAGAGTCAGGATTTCAGCTTCTGCGGGTACTCCGCCAGTAACAACCCATCTGACTATCTGGTTTCCGCCTGAACGGGCAGCCATAATGATAGCATCCCCGGAGAGGTCTCCGGTAACGGAAAACTTATCACCCAGTCTCATTGATTCCGGAAGAGTAACTTCCAGCCATTTAACCGGATCAGCCAGTTCATTTTCCCATTTGTAAATCCAGAAAGAAGGAGCATCATTCAACGGAGCTGCAAGAATTTGACCATCATCAGATACTTCTATATCATTGATTGGATAAATACCTCCTGAGATTCCTTCGGTACTTAATTCCATAGCAAGTGAACCATCTGTTTTGTCAATTGCAATAACCTTAGTCGCTCCATACCTGCTGGCAATATAAATATAATCATTACCCACTGCGAAGCCACGTTCTGTGGTTACGGCAGGATTAATATAAAATGGAGCAGCACCGGTTTTAGTTGAAGCTAACCACAACCTTTCAAGTCCAAAAGTATTGGAGGAAGCAACAGCACCGGTTGCCGTATAATCAGTCATTACAGGATCTCCAACAAGCAATCCGCCACTGATCGCAACAGGCGTAACTTCAAAAGCAAAGAATTTACCCAGATCAGCTTCTTTTACCAGGTAGGTCTGGTCGTCTGCTCCGGTAATTTCAGCCTGATTGGTTCCGGCAGCATCGTCGGCCATATACCATTTGTAAACAGATTCACCCTCAGGATCGTCAATATCATCTGAATATTCATAGCTTGCACTCAATACAGCTCCCACTTCAGGGATACCTGAAAGAACAACATTTGAAGCAACAGGTGCAACCGGATCTGGTTCAGGTCCGATTTTACTTGTAATTGCTACCACAGAGTCTCCTTTTTCAGCATCAACCGTAACCGGGATCACACTGAAGCTGATAAACTTTCCTTCATCATCCGCAACAAGGGTGTAACTTAATTCCCCTTCGAGAATAATTACCCTGTTAGTAGCAGCTGTTGTATCATCTGAACGAACCCATGCAATTTCTGAAGCCCCTTCAGCATCACCATTCAGGTCTGTAAAGTCATAAGAACCGGTCAGTGTTCCTCCAACTTCCTGACGACCACTGATTGCTATATTTTCGGCAGTAGGAGGCAATGGAGGGAATAATAC
>CBDUPM010000010.1:0-15816 GCA_965369105.1 uncultured Bacteroidales bacterium
TGGAAGAGCCTTGGAGGATATTGGTTCCCGTTTTACAGCAGGTACCAATGTTTTAGAATACACAACTACATTCAATCTTGGTAGAACGAATTATAATTCAGAATTTTATGATGATTTCAACAATGAAACAGTGATTACAAACAATCATTCAACGGATTTAGATTTTAATTTATCCTATCGAAGAGCTGTTTCCGATCGACTTTTCGCCGGCGCAAATATTCATACCAGTTTCAATAACTTCAAATACGAAGAGGATCCCGAAAGGTTAGACAAAGCCTTCAACTTCAGCCTTATTCCTATTGTTGAATATCACCCTTTTGAAGGAGAAAAATTAATAAATGCATTTGTTGAAAGCGGAATAGGTATGAATTTCCGGAAAAATACTGCAGAATTTAATTCAAACTCTACTGTTACAAATACTACAGGCCTCTACTTCCATTTAAGTACAGGATATGATTTTGGAGTAGCTGACGGAATTTCCCTTGTACCACGCTTTGGATATCAAATTGATCATTTTAAAAATGACGCAACCGGTGGGAACTATAATTTTGGTGATTTCTTTTTTAGTATTTCCAGCCGGGTAAACTTTAGATAGATTCTTCCCTGAAAAGAAATATCTCTTAAATTAATTGCTTTCTCGTTCAGAATGGGTATTTTCTATGTAAATCCTAAACATGGATAAATTTGTATCTTTATACTTGTATTTTGAATTTTTATCTTGAAAATAAAATACTAAACTCTAACATTTAATTCATTATGAAAAAACATTTCATTCCTGTTTCGTTAATCATCTTTGGCATCTGCTTTATGGGATTTTCATCCGAAGGAGACTGGAAAACCATGTTTAACGGAAAAAACCTCAAAGGCTGGACCCAGAAAAACGGGACAGCCACCTACAGAGTTGAAGATGGTATGATCATCGGAAAAACAACTCCTGGAAGTCCGAATTCATTTCTTTGCTCGGAAAAAGAATACGGCGATTTTGAATTGATATTTGAAGTAAATCTGATGAATGACGAATTGAATTCAGGCGTTCAGATTCGCTCTCAAACAAAAGATCCAAAAGAAGGAGAAAAATTCGGTCGTGTAAACGGTCCACAGGTCGAAATCGCAATCGGCAATGAAACCGGGTCTTTATCCGGTTATATTTATGGAGAAGCCTGCGGAGGATGGATGTCGCCTGATGATGTTCGTGTTAGGCATAAGAACTTTAAAAGCAAGGAATGGATTACCTACAGAATTCTTGCTAAAGGTCCAAGGATTCAGGTCTGGATTAATGATGTGATGATTTCCGACCTTGTGGATGAAGAAAAATTCAAATCCCATCCCAAAGGATTTATTGGATTACAGGTTCATGATGTGGGTGATAAGGGCCCTTTTGAAGTGGCATGGAGGAATATTAAAATAAGGGAGTTGTAGGGGGAGGTCAACGGTCCACGGTCAACGGTCCACGGTCAACGGTCGACGGTCCACGGATGACCAACGGCAAATTCTGCGTTAACCAGTGAGGTTAAACTGTGGACGGAGGTCTGTGGACCGCGGACTCCTAAAAATTTACCTCCACAACCTCCTTCATCTTCCTTAATCCCGTTTCCGCCACAATCAACTCATCCTCCTTCCAATATTCCCGGTTAAATAATTCCAGGGAAAGGATTTTTTCACCTTCCATCTCATTTAAATATGAAATAATTTTTCTCCAGGGAGCGGTTCCGTCTCCCGGATAAACCCGGTCCGAATCTTTTTGTTCCTTCCTGGCAATATTTCCCGGAAAATCATTGAAATGAAAAATGTCTATCATAGATCCATTCAACATCTTCAAGGTGTCATAACCCGAACCTCCCCTGAACATATGATATACGTCCGGCAGGATCTTCACATCCGGATCATCTGCAAGGGCTGCTATCATGAGAATCTGTCCCATATGCCATAAATACTCCGATGCCCCCCAAAATTCCAGCTGCGGCATGACCCCGGTTTTTCTGCCCAGGTCCAACAGCTTTTTAAATTTTTGCCCTGCTTCAAACAGATCTATCTCCCTATTTACCCCAGCGGCCGGAGCCGCAATTCTCCTGCAACCGATCTCTGCCAGCATATTCATCTCTTCTTCCATCTGCTCAAAACCCTTCCCTCCCTCAGCAAGCCAGGGTGCAAATCCGATTGCATTCTCAGCAACCAATCCCTGATCTGCAATCATTCTTTTTAAAGTGGCAGCAGGATTCCCTTTTGCAATGTAGGCCTGTACATCCCTTACCCAAACCTCTATTCCATCATAACCTGCCCTTCCGGCTACTTCAATGTATTTTTCAATTCCGGGATTATTACCGCTGATGGTACTTGTATTTAAACAATACCTGAACTTCGGTTTTCCTTCATTTGATCTGGCAATACTCTGTTTTGGCAATATTGCAGCTGCCCCTGAAACGGCCATTAAGCCAATTGCTTTTCTTCTTGATATCATGGTATTTATTTTTTTTCTTCTTTTCTTTCCCTCTCCTTCAGAAGAGGGCCAGGGTGAGGTTACAGTAAGCCCCGAGTAAGGTTACAGTAAACCCCAAGTGAGGTTACAGGCAACCCCGGGTGAGGCCAAATGAATCACCCTATCTTAGGCAATACCCATGGAGCCCTGTATTCAGGTACAACATAAGAATTTGCTTTCTCAGAATTTGTGAACCGGTTTGCAGCATCATCCCAAAGTAATAAGGGCTCCCCTATCCTTGCTGAAATATTGGCAATATGTACCCTGATGGCAGCGGCCCTGCCAATCTCAGGAGGACAAACCGTTTTTTCCCTCGATTTGATACAGTCGACAAAGTTCCGCGCATGCTCGGGATGGGATTCTCTTCCCCCGGTGAATTCCATAGCCTCCGCCATATGGGTTTTCTTCGACCCATCCCATTCCGGTATCAGTTTATACATATTCCTGTCTGCCTTTATCGTTCCCTTATCCCCTACAAAGGACACCCCGTACATATTATCATAGGGCCCTTCCTGAACGCCTGCGGTCATATCGTAATTGATTACATAATCGGCGGTGGGAAAAATGACATTCATGGTATCAAAGGTTTCCCGTGTTTTTTTAAAGGATGAATTATTGGCGGCAAATGTCATGACCTGTTCAGGTGCATTTACCTGGTCTTTTGCCCAAAGCCCCATATCCACCAAATGCACTCCCCAATCGGAAAACATCCCTCCTCCATAATCCCAGAAATGCCTCCAGCTTCCATGAAAGCGGTTCCTGTTATAGGGCCTTTTGGGGGCCGGACCCAACCACATGTCATAATCTACTCCTTCCGGTACAGGCTCATCCTCCCGGGGATCTGAGCCCAGTCCATAATTAAAATTCGCCCACATATTTACTTTTCTAAGCGATCCGATGGCTCCTGATTTTACCAGTTCGTTTACTTCATTGAAAACCCGGCTGCTCCTTTGTTGCTGGCCGACCTGTACCACCTTATTATAGTATTCAGCTGCCTTCACCATGATATTGCATTCTTCAATGGAATTTGCCATTGGCTTCTCTACATACACATCCTTACCTGCCTGAACCGCATCCACCATCATCAAACAATGCCAGTGATCGGGAGTGCCAATAATTACAGCATCAATGTCTTTTTGCTCCAGCATTTTTCGGTAATCTTTATACAGTCTGGGAGTTTGATTAAATGTCTTTTTAATTTCTCCAGCCCTTTCTTCAAGAAGATTTGAATCCACATCGCACATGGCAACACAATTAGTATCTCCAAGATTCAGATGGTTTTTCAGATTACCAAATCCCATGCTTCTGCATCCGATCAGGGCGATGTTCACTTTATCACTGGAAGCATATTTAGTTTTGGAGGCCAAACCGGGAATGACTGAAAAGCTAGTTATTCCAGCTGCTGTAAGACCTGTTTTCTTAAGAAATGTGCGGCGGTTAAGATGGTTGGTAGTCATGGTGATTGAGTTAATTTAATTGTTGGATATATACAAATGTATCATCTTCCGAACGAAATTAAAACTAAACATTCGGAAATATAATCATATCAAATTCCCTTTTATATCATTTATCCTAAAGCGGAACTTATCCTTCCTGTGGTTTCACAGATTTCGCTCCTGCAGAAAAAAAGAACCGGATAAACTTCCGGCCAAATGGTTTTACAGACTCGTGAAAAGGAAGCCCTTAGGAAATGTGGGATGAAATTAAATCAATCAGATTCCGGCAACCCCCTTTTTTTATGAATTCTGTATGCTCATCCATAGTGGAAAATTTCTGCCCGCAAATCTTGCCACACTCCATTTCATAATCTGTTTCCCCATAGAAGGAATTTAAAATTTTTTCTGCCTCTTTATTTTTCATTGAGGGCTTTCCGGTAAGAGTTTTATTCCGGTTCAGGGTTTTAAACCATAAGGCCGCAGCCAGGGCCCCACATCCGTTTCCGCTTAATCCCAATCCTCCGGCAAATCCCGAAACCATCACCATTTCCTGTTCACTTCCCCCCAAATTTTTAATTACTTCTGATGAACAGCTAAGTTGATCCGCTTTGAGAAACTCTTTTTTTATTTCTAATCCTGCATGAGCCGCTTCAATTGCATCGGGAGCCCATTTTCCTGCCAGCCTGAAGCAGCTTACAAACTTCCCGGAAAAAAACAATTTAAGAAGTCCCGAGGGTTTGGTCATATCACAATTTGTAATTTCTGCACATTCTGTACTTTTAGCATGTTTTAGAAATGATGTGAGAATTTCCCGGGTTGCCAGTACGGTCATTGAAATCGCCTCGCCCATATTTTTGAACCTTCGATGCGCCTCAGCCCCCAGCGCCATGGATGCTCCCCAAAGCATTCCACACTGATAGCCCTGTTGCAGGATTCCCCCGGCCAGGGGATCGATGGCAAGCTCTTCTTCCGCCAGGTTAAATCCAAAATCCCGGTTTAAAATATAGAAAAAGGTTTGTGAGCAGGTCCCTTTCTTCAGGAATACCCTTTTGGCTTTAAGTTTTGTTCTTTGAGATCTGATTCCGTCCATAATAAAATTATACCCTGGATAAACTTCATTGACCAAGTTAAGAACTATTTATCTCAATTGATAATTTTTCAGCTTTAAGAATCGGTAAACAAATGGGCCGGATAATATTAAGTAGTTCCTGATACCCAATATTTAAAAGCTTTTGGATAAATTGCTTCAATAAAAACAGAATCAGAATTTATGCCCAGCCCATTGATAAGGGCGTGTTTTATATCGCTTTTGAACAGGTTTCAGGAATGAACATCTCCATGGAAATAAATAATTCCGTGGGTGTTTTAGTTGAAAGACGACAAATGACTAATGCTGAACACGAAACCCGGATTAATCTGAGAAAAAATAAGCTGTCTCCCGGTTTTTACTTTTTAAAAATAAACCATGGGAATGATCAGGTAACTCATAAACTGGTTTACACCGAATGATTCTTTGTGGATCATCAATGAATTTGATACATTTACTCTTCATTTTTAACAAAATCCAAAAATATGAATACTATTAAGGTCGTTCTGACAATTTTTACAATTGCTCTTTTCTCTGCTTGCAGCACCAGCGAATGGCAAAGTCTTTTTAACGGAGAAGATCTGACTGGCTGGACGGCATCAGAAAATCCGGATTCCTGGAAAATTGAGGAGGGTGTCCTGATAGCAGACGGCCCGGTTTCCCATCTGTTCTATTCCGGTGATATTGAAAATCATAATTTTAAAAACTTTGAATTGAAAATGGAGGTTAAAACAATTCCCGGGGCAAATTCAGGCATTTATTTCCATACTGAATTCCAGGAAGGAGGCTGGCCGGAAAAAGGATATGAATGCCAGGTAATCAATTCCAACCGGCCGGGAAAACCAGGGGAATATAAAGAACGAAAAATGACCGGCAGCATTTATGCTATTCGCAATGTCTGGAAATCACCAGCTAAGGATAATGAGTGGTTTAAATATCACATAATAGTACAGGGAAAAACAATCAGATCCTATATCAATGATGTTTTAATCGCTGAATTTACCGAACCAGTTCCTCCTTTACCTGGTCCGGATATGAAAGGAAGAATTCTTTCCTCCGGAACTTTTGCCCTCCAATGCCACGATCCTGAAAGCAAGGTTCAGTTCCGCAATATCCAGGTAAAAGTTCTGGATGATGATTTGGAGACCCCGGGGACTCCCCCGGAAGATCCGGATTTTGAACAAATGCTGATTAATGAATTTCATTCTGCCAATTTTCCTTTAATTGACTTACACACACATTTAAAAGGAGATCTGACCATTGAGAAAGCCATGCAACATGCTGCCCGATATGGGTTTACATACGGGATAGCTGTGAACTGCGGAATTAAAATGGGCTTTGAAACAGATGAGGAGGTGCTGAATTTTCTCGAAGATTATCAAAAACCCCCACATTCATGGCTGGCTATGCAAGCGGAGGGGCGGGAATGGCTGGATATGTTTTCAGAAGATGTGATTGCTAAATTCGACTATGTTTTTACCGATGCCATGACCTGGACCAATGATAATGGAAAAAGAATGCGTTTATGGATTGAGGAAGAAACAGAAGTTGGGGATCCGCAGGATTTTATGAATCAGCTGGTAAACCGGATCGAAGGAATTCTGAATAATGAACCTATCGATATTTATGTAAATCCGACTTATCTTCCAAAAGAACTGGATGAGCAGTATGATGAATTATGGACGGAAGAAAGAATGGACCGGGTGATTCGGGCATTAGCAGAAAATCAAATTGCCCTGGAAATAAATAACCGACTAAAGAAACCTTCGGCTGTTTTCATTAAAAAAGCAAAAGAGGCAGGGGTTAAATTTACTTTCGGAACCAATAATGTGGATTCTGATGGATTGGGAAGAATGGAGTATGCTATTGAAATGGTAAGGGAATGCAAGATCACTCCGGAAGATTTATGGATTCCTGAAGGATAAAATCAAATTCTGAATCTAAATGGATAACTAGCCGGTTAATAAAAACAAACTCATATGAGCTTCCTGTAAATCTGGTCGGCTCACATATTGAACCAAATAAATAAAGAGCTTTCAAACCACCTATAAAAAACCCCCGAGATATTAATCTCAGGGGTTATAATTATGGAGATACTTAATATATCACCCTTTTGTTTGATCAGGAAAATGTCGAATATGATTGGAATTTACAAGCATATGACATCCCTGAAAGCTTTTAGAAAATATAGCGGGCACCAATCTGCAGTGACCAGCAATCTCTGTAATCATAATTGATGGAATAAGTTTCATTCAGGTAGTTACCATCATCATCCTGAACCATTGAAAAGCTTGGCACATTACCTGCATCCATGCCTTCATAAGTCAAAATCTGTCCGTTGTTTGAATTATCCATATTCCTGAATACGCCCCATTCACTGTTTATCAAATTCCCAAAGTTCAAGAAGTCAAGGGATAATTGTAAAGTATGTTTGGTTTCACCCGTCTTGATGCTGAAATTCTGTGCCACACGAAAATCAAAATTATGCACCCATGGAGCTCTAGCGGCATATGCTTCCGCATATTCTCCTTTATGCTTACTCAGATAATTATCCTGTTCAACAAACTCGAAGAAGGCATCTTCATCTGCTGCGCTTACAAACTGTATTTCGCCCTTTTCACCGGGTATGTAAATCAGATCTGTACCGTAACCATCCCCGTTCATATCATTTGTATAGGTAAAGCTATATCCGCCGGCTGAATATCCGGAATAGAACAGGTTAAATGATGTGGACATAAGATCGTTAGCATAAGGGAGAGTATAAGAAACCGAAGTAATAGCCTTGCTTGGTACAACATATTGCGAGCGCTGAACCATTGGCAAATGTGGGCCATTCACGTGAATCTGACCATTATATGCTGACCATGCAGCACTACCGGGCATACCTGAAACCTCTTTGGATTCGGTTTGAGTAAAGGCGGCCATTAAATACAGGTTTTTAGCTGGTTCTGCGGTAATTGTAATATTTCCTGTTGCCCCCCATCCGTCGTTGTTATTGGCCAATACGTAGGCGCTTCTTGAAGTATATTCAAGATCTGCATCATCGGGATAAATATATCTGTCATCCTCTCCGCTGAACCGTTCCCAGGTAGCATCGGGTTGTTTCAGGTTATAATTTTTCAGCATTACACCATAAATATTATTCGTGTACATACCCTCCAGGGTCACTGTCATAGGAAATGAAACCGGAAAATTATAATCCACAGCCAATGAAGTTTTCCATACCTGAGGCATTCTAAAATCAGGATCAACTGCATTGACATCACGTGGTAATACACCGTCTTCCGGAGTGATTGTATTGGGCAGATTCAGGGTGCTGATCATCTCATCCACATCGGTAATCATCGGGCCGGCCAAAGTTGCCAGTACAGGATCAACTTCGTCTATGGTCCAATCTCCATTATAAGTGGTAACCGCATTATAGCTTCCTTGTACCATTCCTGAATTGGTTGGCATATTGGTAAAGAATACAAGTGGCAGCCTTCCTGCAAAAATACCTGTCCCTCCGCGGAGTTTCACGGTTTGATCACCCATAACATCCCATGTGAAGCCAACTCTTGGCGAAAACTGAACATTTCCCTCAGGCCATAATCCTGTATTAATATTTGTTTCACCATAATCCAGAGCAAGGATTGCATTATTTGTGAGAATGTTATCTACATACTTTAAATAATCGGCACGGACACCATATGTAAATTTAAAATCCGGATTTACATTCCATTCATCCTGAATATAAACACCGTACTGATTAAAAGCAACTTCCGCAGCTGGGTTCGCTTCTCCATCGTAGCCATATGTCAGGGCAAAATCTCTTGGTGCAGCCTGATTTAAGAAATCGTCTATATTGGCATAACGATAATATCCTGTTCCGTTACGCATATAAGAGTTGTTTGCCATTTGATATTCAAAGCTTACCCCTGCGGTAACTTTATGATTATTTAATGAAAAGGTTATATTATCTATGATATTGAAAATATTGTTGTTTACTCCGTTATTCCAGGTAAACAATTCATAGCCTGCTGATATATAAGGCTCAACAGGTTGTGGCGCAGCCGTTCCGTCGTCGTACATAATGTCGATAAATGGGAACTTGTCAGAATTGGATCCGCGGATATCATTGATTTTTGAATACGTTGTCAGGAACTGATTTGATATCTTATCTGAAATCCGGCTGTTTAAATCCAAAGAATAGGAATTAACGATGTTATCCATTGAATAAATGGAATTAGAGAAAGCCATCGAGTATTGAGAAATCCGGTCCATATTCCTGTTACGGTAACCGGCATTGTTTGAGTTGCCATTTGTAGGATTCCAAGCCTGATTCTTGGTGTAGTTATAGCGAAAACTCAATTTGTTGTCATCATTGATGTTCCAGTCGATCCGGGCTAAAAGTTTAACGTTGCTTTCATCTGCAGGGTAATCGCTGTAAGAACCCGGGTCATAGCCATAATTATCGATTAAATGTTGTTTAACCAGATCCATATCCGAAGTGCTTGCACGAGAAAGCATCAGGTCGGTATTCGCAACGCCGTTTTCCGATGGCCTCCAGGTTACGACCTGTCCCGGACGTTTTTCGTATTCTCCATTAACGAAAAAGAACAATTTGTTTTTAATGATGGGGCCACCAAAAGTTGCACCGTAAACACTTTTAGATTCTTCATCGCGATCTCCGAAATCAACATCTCCGATTTTATTACCCCTCATATTCTCGTTGGTAAGGTAGGTATATGCAGAACCATTAAATTTATTGGTTCCGGATTTGGTAATCGCATTAATTCCACCTCCAATAAAATTTGTCTGGCGTACATCGAACGGAGCAATTACTACCTGTACTTCTTCAATAGCATCTAAAGAAATGGGGTTCCCTCCGCCCGGCAGGTTGGAGCTCAAGCCAAAGTTGTTGTTAAAATTAGCACCATCCACCGTGAAGTTGGTAGAACGACCGTCCCCACCTGCGAAGCTCATACCATTTGCATAGGGCGAAATTCTGGCAATGTCGGAAATGTTCCTGTTAATGGAAGGCATAGAAATCAACTGTTCATTCGAAATATTGGTTGTTGCCCCGGTCTTGGTGGTACCAAATTTTGAGGGCCTGGCGCCAATAACCGTAACTTCAAGAACATCAACAGCACTTTGATTAATTTGTGCGTCTAAATTAAATGATTCACCTAAAAACAATGTAATATCGGTATAAGAAGCGGTTGAGTAGCCAACAAATGATATATTTACAGAGTATGGCCCACCGGGTCGCATACCTTGCAAATTGAATCGGCCCTCTTCATTAGAAACCGTTCCGTATTGTGTGCCGGAAGGTTCATGAACAGCTACTATCGTAGCACCAGAGAGTTTTTCTCCTGAATCAGATAAAACTGTTCCATTCATACCTGAATTAGTAATTTGCGAGTAACCAGCAAACGTTACCAGGCATCCTGCTAAAATCAAAATTAAAATTTTCTGCAAGTTTTTCATAGAATAATAGATTAAGGTTATAAAGTGTATTAATATATATTTAGATTCTAACTCTGAGCAAGCTTTTGATAAATAAAACAGACCATCCTTTTACTAAAGGATGCCAGTTTATAAATCTACCTAACCGTACTTGAAAGTCCTTGTTTTTCTGCTAAGTTTTATAAACACGAAATCAACAGTTTTGCCGTTGATTCAACAATGTTAACTCCTTAGCAATAAGTAATCTGAGAAATCTTTTCAACTACTGAAAAGTTATGAAAACAGATTTCGATGTGAATTTTGGGCAACCAAACTGGTATTTCGGTATGAATTTCACCCTGCAATATCAACATAACACCAGAACTGTATCCCGTCAGGCCGGATTTGATGCCCGGGAAAATCTAAATGCCGACACCGATAATCAAAATATCATCCAGCTGATCGTGTTCTCCCTGCCATTTTTCAATTTCAATTTCCAGCTGATTTTTTTGATCTTCCATACTATAATCCTGGATGCCCAGTAATATTTCCCGAAAACTTCTGTATGAAAGTTTTTTACCCTGCTCCCCGCCAAACTGATCAGGATAACCATCTGTGAAAAGGTAAATCCGGTCGCCTTTTTCAAGCTGAATTCTATGGGATGTAAACTTTTTCGCTATCCGGGCAGGTTCAATGGACATTCGGTCTGCCTTGACTTCAAAAAGAAAATGATTCCCGGAAGATGCTTTAGGCTTTGCTGGTAAATTATTTATTTGAAGTAATTCTTTCTTCCGGATAATATAAACCGGGTTTTTTGCCCCTGTAAATTCCAGAATAAGATTCTCTTTATTTAACACGCAAAGTGAAATATCCATACTGTCTTTTATATCGACAGATCCGGTATGCTTTAAGGTCTCTGTCACTTCCGCGTTTAGTGCATTTACAATTTTATCTGATTTGGTTATTTCATAATCACCAATAGCCCTGTAAAGCCCCTCGTATCCGATAATACTCATAAGAGCTCCGGGAACCCCGTGTCCGGTGCAATCGACCGCAGCAAACATAACTTTTTTTGCCCTTCTCTCAATCCAGTAAAAATCGCCACTTACGATATCCCTTGGTTTATAATAAATAAATGAATCGGGAAGAATCTGAGCGGTCTTTTGCGGGGTGGGAAGAATGGCGGTCTGAATTCTTCTTGCAAAAATAACTCCTTCAGTAATTTCCTTGTTTTTCTGTTCAATTACTTCTTTATAATATTGAATTTCAGTCTCTTTTGCAGCAATAAGGCGAATCGTTTTTTGTAATTTCCTATCCTTCCTGATAAAAAGTATAATTAAGATAACAATCAGTAAAACTCCTGTTATTATTATGGACAGGTTAAAAGTCATAGAAATTTATTTCCGTTAAAAAACTGTAGGTTTTACATTCCTGGCCAGGAAATTTCAAATTACCTGTATCCACCGGTAGCAAATCCGGAAGGAACATGTTTTTCCTTTGCCGTAATACTCAATACCGGGATATCAGATTTTGCTACCAGCTGCTGGGCAAAGCTTCCGGTTAATACGGCGATATTTGCCCTTTGACTGCTGGTGATGGTTAATAAATCGGCATCTACCGCATTGCAATAATTTATGGTGGTGGTAACGGTGCTTTCTCCATGCAGATCTTTTATAACCGGTTTGTGACCTTTCCTTCTGAGGTAAGCAGCACTTTGATTCAAATAAGACTTTAACCGGGCTGCATCTTTTTTATTATTCGTGGTACTAACCGAAATTAAATGAATTTCTGCTCCAAATAAATCTGCCATCTCTGCGGCTACGGGAACTTTTTGCCTGGTGTCAACATGAAGCCGAAGGGGTGCTACGATTCTTTTTATTTCTGACGGCACCTTTTTCCTTACGGTAATAACCGAATTCCGAGTGGACGTGATAATTTTATATGAATTACTTCCAATAAAATATTCTTCAAATCCGGAGGCTCCATGTGTTGAAGCAACAATCATACTGTCTTTAAACGATTCCGCCTGCTCCACAATCTCCTGGTAAATCTTTCCCTGCTTAATTATATACTTTAGTTCAGAATTAAACTTAAGATCGGGCTTATATTTCTTAATCAGTTTTTCAAATTCCCCTTCCGCAAATTTTTGTTCTTCTTTTAAGGTTCCGGGACGGTAATCTTCACTTTTCTTCTGCACATAGACCATTTGAATATTTGTATTCACTTTTTGGGCAAATTTCATTGCCATTTCAATTCCCAGCATGGATTCTTTTGAAAAATCGACAGGTACAATAATGGTTTTCATATTAGATAGTGTTTTTAGTAAATTACCGGCTATCTATGGCACCACCGGCACTAATTTTCATAACGAAAATTAAGAAATAAAGTTATAATATTTCCTCCACATTTTTTTCCAAACAAAGGCATAAGTTAAACAAAATGTGGAATATTATGGAAAAATGCACAATTTTTATAATTTCCCGGGGATTTGAAGGAAATTGTTCTTAGAAAATCCATTCAATCCAAAACCCCTTGTTTTGAATCATTTGCCCCTTTTCTGATCTTTTTTAATTGCTCTGAAAGCCTTATTTTTGCAACTAATTTAAAATATATTAACTACTTTTAAGAAATCATTCTTTTCTAAAATAAATCAAATCTTACGCTAAGCTATAGTCTTAAAAGCTAAAAAAAACAAAGTATGAAAGATGTTGTAATAGGAATCGACATTGGGGGAACTTTTTCCAAGTTTGGCCTTGTTGACCGGGAAGGTAATATTTTCAATGAAGGTAGTATGCCTTCTGATGAATTTGCTGAGGTCGGCGATTATATTTCAGCCCTGAAGGATAAAATCATGGGAAATACAGATTTATCTGAATTTTCAATTAAGGGATTAGGTGTGGGCGCTCCAAACGGGAACTATTATAATGGGACCATAGAATATGCCCCAAATCTCCGGTGGAAAGGGGTGATTAACCTGGTTAAATTATTGGAAAACCAGTTTGAGCTTCCGGTTGTAGTAACCAACGACGCAAATGCAGCAGCAATGGGTGAAATGCTTTATGGTGGCGCAAAAGACCTTAAAAACTTCATCGTTATTACACTTGGAACCGGCCTGGGAAGCGGAATAGTCGTGAACGGTCAGGTGGTCTATGGTCATGATGGTTTTGCCGGTGAATTGGGTCATACTATAGTAGATCCAAATGGCAGGAAATGTGCCTGCGGACGGAAAGGTTGCCTGGAAACTTATGTTTCGGCTCCCGGTATTAAAAGAACCGTTTTTGAATTATTGGGTTCTGAAATTGAGGACAGCCTTCTAAAACATTTTTGTTTTGATAAACTTGATGCAAAGGAAATAAGTGAGGCTGCGAACAATGGAGATAAGCTTGCAATCAAAGCATTTGAAACAACCGGGAAAATTCTGGGTCTTAAACTTGCCGATGCCGTTGCACATACCAGTCCGGAAGCAATATTCCTGTTTGGGGGACTTTCTAAAGCGGGTGACTTAATTTTAAAACCCACCCAAAAGTACTTTGAAAAATATGTGCTTTCTATATATTCTGAAAAGGTGAAAATCCAACAATCGGCCCTGCAGGATAAAAATATTGCTGTTTTAGGTTCTGCTGCCCTTATGTGGGATGAACTTGATTAAAGCAAGATTGGAAAGGGGGTCAGGTGATCTGAATCTGAACCAAACCGGTATAATTTTACCGGAATTTAGTGTCTCGCCCTGAATTAGCTTTCCCCTTTTCAAATTCAGACTTTTTTGGTTGGCTAAAGGATATGTGAAAACGCGGAACGAAAAACCTAGACCAACACCACCCCTGCCTACCGGTACTTCACCTCCATGTCCCAGTTGGCCCTAATATCGATACTGCCCTTGTAATACTCTACTTTTTCGGGCTGTTTCTTTAAACTATAATTTCCGGTATCCCATTTTTTGTTCCTGTTGTCGTCGTAAATGAATTTCAGCTTGTAGGAGGAGGCTTTCAAATATTCGAAACGATGTCTTCCCGGTTCTTCCATGAAAATCTCTCTCAGGACTTTTTCCTTGGTATCCATTAACTGAATGATCATCGGGCTTTGAAGGCTGTCCATGTTTAAAATAAGAACCCCATAGTAATCTTCTGAGCGTGTGGTGAATTTATAATTTATTGTGTCATTGGTGCTTCCGTATACATCCATTAATGCACCCGGGAAAAAGTTTAATTCATACTTCATTCTTTCGTCCCATTCTTTATTAAAATGAAGAATCCGGTATTTATTGCTGTCCCTTACAAGATTAAAGCTACTCCGGGTTCTTATGGTGTCTTCTGTTTTAAATAACTCAATGTAACTGGTGTCAACGGAGTTTACAGGCGTGTTTGAAATAAATTTCAACTTACTGTTTAAGTCAATGGTTGCATTGTTTCTTAATCCGGTAAGGGTCAGAACTTCTGTTGGTTCCTTTTCATCGTCTTTTTTACGGGCTGATTTTGCCGGGTCCCTGAAATTAAAATAAATACTGTCCTTCTTCCAGATATCATTTGACATAGAATCAGGAACAACATAATTTAATTCCATCAGGATGGTGTCCATATCACTTACTTCCTTATCCAGTATCCAATAAATAAAACTATCCCTTTTTTCAGACTCCTCCAGAAGAAACCAGTCGGTCCGGTCCGGAATTAAAGATTTAACATAAAAACTGTCCCTGACAGGTAAATTGAAGCTGAATTCAATCTTCTTTCTTGTCTTCCGTTCATTATTGCTTAAAAACTGGCTGGGATTATCTTCAGTAAACAATAACAGGTCGACCATCAGGTTCCGGGGAATTGAAGGTAATTTGCTGGCAATTATAGAATCTGCCTTACTAATGGTGCTATCCCTTTCCATGGCCTGAACCTTTATAACCGAAATGCTGTCAGTCATCAGGCTGTCTGCTTCTGCCTGTAAAGCTTGAAGACTATCGGTTACTATACTGTCAGCAATCATTTTTTCCTCCTCCTTCCTGATCACCTCCAGGAAAAAGTCCGGATCAACATTTAAAAAGCTGTCGGCAAAGGCAATGGCTTCATTAGGAAGGTCGAACAGAAAGTTATTATTGACATCCTGAAGGGCAAATATCTTATATTTCCCTGACCTGAGATTATTGATTCTAAAGTTTCCTTCTTTGTCGGTTTTACCTATATAAACCGGAATATCTTTGTGTACTATGGAATCGTCCAGATCGGTATAAAGCATAATGCTGGTGGGGTCCTTCACATTGGACATGTCAAAAGCATTTTTCAAACTGCCACCCACACTCAGGGAATCCAGAAAATCTCCGGTTGAAAATACGAATTCATAATTGGCTAAGAGGTTTCCCTCATTGTTATCTTGCACACTTTGACCGAAGTTCAACGTATAGGTAG
>CBDUPM010000011.1:0-15330 GCA_965369105.1 uncultured Bacteroidales bacterium
ACCAGTGAAGAAGAAATTCCGGGTGCTGAGGGTCTGGCTATCCTGCGAATGCAGGGCTGTAATGCATGTCATTCTTCAGACGGATCAAAATTGGTGGGACCTTCCTATCTGGGACTCTGGGGCCAGGAAAGGATTATTGAAGAAGGAAAGGAGGAAGTCAGGGTTATTGCTGATGAAGAATATATCAAAAAAGCAATTTACGATCCGAATTCACAAATCGTTAAAGGATATAATAAGGGTCTGATGCAAAGCTATGAGGGTATGATCACTGACGAGCAAATTGAAAAAATCATTGAATACTTTAAAGGACTTGAAGATTAGTGCGCTGAAGGATTTCATTCTGTTATCAAAACTTCCGGTAATCATCCCGGTAAGTCTGACAAGTTTTACAGGTTATTTTATTGCCCGGCCTGAAATAGGTCCGGAAATTGTTTTGGTCACCCTTGGAGTCCTGTTTCTTGCTGCCGCCGCTTCTGCACTTAACCAGCTTCAGGAAATAACGACCGACCGCTTAATGCCCAGAACACGGTCGCGCCCCCTGGCGAGTGAGAGGATTAATATCTCCTATGCAATTATCTTCAGCATCAGTTGTATTCTGGCAGGTGGCTTTTTGCTTTTTTATTTTGGGAATTCCCTGGCATTGATCCTTGGTCTGACCAACCTGGCATGGTATAACGGTGTCTATACCCCTCTGAAAAGGAGAACCGCTTTTGCCGTTATACCCGGATCCTTAACCGGCGCTATTCCCCCCGTAATAGGTTGGGTAGCTGCAGGGGAAAATATATTTGCACAAACTTCGGTTCTGATGGCTTTTATGTTTTTTATGGCACAGGTACCCCATTTCTGGTTACTGATCCTTAAATATGGAGAGCAATATAGTGAAGCCGGACTTCCAAACCTTACTAAAATTCTACGGAAAGAACAGATTAACCGGCTGACCTATATCTGGATTCTGGCATCTCTGTTTTCAGCCCTGATCCTCACACAATTCGGTTTAGAATTAAAGTCCTTTCTTAAAATCATTATCCTGGGAGTAACGATTGTGATTGCCATCATTTTCAGCCGGATGAACCCTTTTAAAAACAAAGATTACAATAAAAAGCATTTCATTTTACTTAATTCCTATTTTATGTTTGTGATGCTTTTTTTAATTCTCAACAAGGTCATTGATTGAATAAACAGTATAAAAGGCATTAATAATTTTCCCGATATATTTTTAAGCTTTGGGAAAAAATATGAACTTAGCAATCCATGGAGAATCTCTTTTCTGATATTTTTCTTCCCATAACCATTGCCATTATAACCCTGGGGATGGGCTTGAGCATCAATGCCAAAGATTTCAGGAATGTTTTTACCCAGCCCAAAGCCGTTATTGTTGGAATCTGTTGCCAGATGGCACTTCTGCCTGGCATTGCCTTTGTTATTGCATATTTTTCAAACATTGACCCCCTGTATAAAGTGGGATTAATAATCCTTTCTGCCTGTCCCGGTGGAGCAACTTCAAACCTTGTAACCTATCTCCTGAAAGGGAAAGTTGCGTTATCCATTTCTATGACGGTCATAAATTCCATTATTACACTAATAACCATTCCTCTGGTTGTTTCTATAGGTTTAGAATTCTTTTTACAGCAGGATGCCTCCATTTCACTCCCGGTAGGATCAACCATTTTAAAAGTCTTCCTGGTAACGGTCCTTCCTGTATCAACAGGGGTAAGCTTCCGGGCATATTTTCCTGAAACAGCCGATTCACTTGAAAAACCCCTGAGATACTTACTGCCTGTTTTGCTGCTGACCATCTACGCAGGAGTCATATTTATTGATGAAGGTACCAGCAATACCAGCATTTCAAATATGTTCAGACTTCTTCCGGCACCCTTAACCCTTAATATAACTTCCATGCTGATGGGATGGGGTGTGGCCTTGCTGTTTGGCTTAAAAAAGAAGAATAAATTTACTATTTCAATCGAAGTGGGTCTGCAGAATTCTGCTCTTGCCATATTTGTAGCTTCCTATCTTTTGAATAATCATCTTATGGCAATTATCCCGGTCATTTATGGTGCCTTTTCTTTCTTTACCACAGCGCTTTTTGGGTATTTCGTGAAGAAGATCAGCTGATTAACCAGATTAATCCCGGCAACAGGAAAACAGCATCGGCCAGTATTCCATAATGATGATTTCTCTTTAATTTACCTTTGAAAACCAATATACAGCTTAACAGGATAGCCATAGATCCAAGTATGATATATACTTCCAGACTATAATTATTGCTAAAAATTGTGAAAATCAGAATTAAAAAAGAAAACAGAATACTCAATAAAACATGTATCCTGTATTTTTTAAAATCAGATTCAAAAAAGGAAAAAATAAACACATTGTTTAAAACCAAAAAGAAAAACGTCAGGATAAGCGGAGTGAATACTATATAATCCGGCCAGGAAGACAGGGATGCCGGTATCCCCCAGATGCAGGAAGTATAAATGATACCGACCCATACTTCTTTATAAAAGATTGCTGTTTTTTTCAGAACAGGAATGAAAAGGAATATAAAATACACCATCATACATAAAGAAAGAATCAATCCGAAAATTAATAATTCCCGTGGCAGAAAATAAATTGCGGAAAATAATGTGATCGCTCCCGGAATACCAAAGTTTACCAAAAAGATCTTCCGGTATTTAAAAAAACTCCGGACCTCCCATTTCCTCTCTTTATCCTGAGGCAAAATACTGTCTGCCATCCTGTCGAAGCCATAAATGAGAAACACTACCATTCCCAGAATCAGGTAGATGGTTATTCCTAATTCAATCCCGGTAATCTTTGCGGCAAATGAAAGAGAAGCGATTGCGCCTGTCATAATATCAAGCGACCATTTTCGAATGAATCTCATATTGGATGCATTTTACCCGGGTAAGATAAATATAATTTAGCCCTTATAAAAGATAACAAATGACTTGTCCAGCCAGATAAGAGATTTTAAAAATTCAGATTTTACCTCCGGAAATTTCAATCGGTTTTGAATGAAAAATGTTTGAAATTCGAGTTTTAAAAAACAAATATATCGATACACCTGATAGAAACCGGGAGCTTAACACCCGGAAAAAAAGAATATTCCTTTTCTTTCATTCTAAAAATGATGCTCTAAGCTTTCTTCCAAATAGGGATGGTTCTTAGCAATCAGTTTCCGCTTGGCCAGGTTTGAGATAACTACATAGGTAAATAATCCGGCATAGCCAATAAAAGTGCCTATTTCAATAAATCCAAACTTCAGTTCCTCGGTGGTTTCCGGAATAATATGGAGATATTGCTCGATGTAGAGACCTGCAAGTAAGAGTATAATGACCACTGTCATTACCGGGATGCTTCGGCTGGTTTTCAGAGGTAACAAAACAAAAAACGGGATTGCCCAGTTAATACCAATTTCCGCAAAAAATAAAAATTGCCATCCTGGTTCGAATCTTGCTACGTAATAAGCAGTTTCTTCCGGAATATTGCCATACCAGATCAGCATAAATTGCGCAAACCAAAAATACCCGAATACAATTGCCAACATAAACATATAGCGGGTAAAGTCATGCAGATGGTATTCATTCAGGAAAGAAAAATACCCTTGTCTGCGCAGGATGAATATTATCAGAACCATCACAGCTACTCCATGAAGAAATGCAGAAACCATTCCTTTCAGGGCAAATATGGTAGAATACCAATGCGGTTCCAGTGACATGATCCAGTCGATATTTGATAAAGTAAAGGTAATAGCCAGCACAAAAATCAGGACCTTTGAATAGTGTTCCTGCTTATGAAAATATTTCGTACCTCCGACTTCATCTTCTTTAAGTGAAAGCTTTCTAAGATATTGGGTCAGGATTATCCAAAGTCCAAAATATAAAATAGTCCGGGCCAGAAAAAAAGGAACATTCAGCCAGGGAGCCTTATGTGCAAGCAGTTTATCGTGGGCAACCGCATCTTCGTGACTCCAGTGGTAAAGGGAATGATATCCAAAATACATAATAATAAAAAATACAGCTGCATAAGGAAAATAGGCCATAAATGCCTCGGGTAGTCTTTTGAAACCAGCCGACCAACCCGACTGGGAAATATATTGGATTACAAAAAAGAAGGTCCCTCCCATAGCCAGGGAAAGGAAAAAATAATTATTGATAAGGTAATTTGCCCAGGCTCTGTCCGGGTCCTTTATAAAACCATAGGCAAAAGTAGCCAGTCCTATCAATACTAAAATTCCGGCTACAATACGGAAGGTGGTTGAAACTTTAAGGTCTTCCTTCATGATATTTTATTTTAATCTGTATTCTTTTATTCTGTTATTGAATCATCTGTTCCAGGTGCCTTTTGCAATACCTCCCTGATATAGCTTATCACTTTCCAACGGTCATCCTGCCTTATCTGTGAAGCGTGGGGTCCCATTGATCCATAACCCAGTGTAATGGTATGAAAAATTTCTCCATCCTTTAGTTCCAGTGCTGTTCCTTCAATCAAAGTTCTGGGTAATGCGATATACCTTCCACTGGTATATAAATATCCTTGTCCGTCTCCTTTTTCTCCATGACAATTTGCACAAAAAGCCGTATAAATTTCTTTCCCACGTTCTATATTTTTTAAATCGGGAGCCAAAGGATTTTCCAGCTCTTCACCGGCTCTTTTCCTTTCCTCTTCTTCAATAGTATATAAAAATGGGATGGATTCCCTTGAAACGGTTCCTTCAACCGGTTCTCTCAGAGTTTTTCCGTCTTCGAAATTCGGATTCGGAGTATATGTTTCATAAGCTTCTGAATAAAACATATCAGGAAAATAGTCCCATCCCGGGTGATTCCTGTTTCTGTCACAGGAAACAAAAAATGCTATGGTAAAAAGCAGTAAATGATATTTATATTTATTCATCATTGCCATAATTTTTATTCTTTTTCAAAATTCTTTTCATTCACCTCAACGGCTCCTTCTTTTTTAAATAACTTCTCCGCTGATGATATGGATTCCTTACCCAGTTTTTCCTGATCAAGTACAATTATAAACATATCGTCAGTAGCCCGGATATCAAAAATGGGGTTTTCCTGGCCCGGATATAGTTTTGAACGGGCTGAAAAAGTCCCCAATGAAGCAATCGTAACCGTAAAAATTGTCAATATGAGTGTCACAACAATAAAGGAAGGAAATGAATTAAATGGTTTTCCTCCGTATACAATAGGCCAGCTGATAACCGAGGTATAATACAAAAAGGCGAGTACCGCAATGATGGCAAATAAGCCATAAAAATAGGCCGCTGTGGGAAGCTGTGATTTTCTTTTGAGCAATTTTATGACATCATGCAATGGGTAGGGTGTAAAGACATCATGGATTTCAATTCCTTCTTCATTCAATTTTTTAATGGAAGAAATCATTTTATCCTCATCATCAAAAACCCCGATTTTATAACTTCCGGTCATGATATTATTATTTTAATTAATCTTCTTTTTTATTTCCTATTTTCAATACCGACTTAACCTCTGAAATGGCTATCATTGGAATGTATCGGAAGAACAACAGGACACCTACGGTGAAAAATCCCAGTGTTCCCACATATACTCCCACCTCAGTTAATGTAGGTGAATAGCTGGCCCAATTGGCCGGTAAATAGTCGTTTCCAAGAGATGTAACCACAATATTGAATCGTTCAAACCACATTCCGATGTTTATTATTATGGAGATAATAAAAAGTCCAAGCATACTTTGCCTGATCTTTTTAAACCAGAACAACTGGGGAATAACTGCGTTACAGGTGAACATGGCCCAAAACTGAGGGGTATATTCTCCGGTTATCCGGTTATGGAAGAAAGTAAATATTTCATATTCATTGCCGGAATACCAGGCAACAAAAATTTCTGTAATATAAGCTGTTCCCATGATCAGCGAAATGAAAATCAAAACCCTCGCGATGGCATCCATATGATTATCAGTAACATAATCGTTGAGCTTATAAAGTTTTCTGATAATAACCATCAGGGTTACTACCATGGCAAATCCTGAAAATATCGCTCCCACAACAAAATAAGGAGGGAAAATAGTGGTATGCCAGCCGGGTTCAACAGAAACTGCAAAGTCGGTAGAAACGATAGAATGGACAGAAACCACCAGTACAGCGGCAATTCCGCCAAGGACAAAACTCAAGGCTTCAAAACGAGTCCATTGCCTGGAAGATCCTGTCCAGCCCATGGAGAAAAATCCATAAAGGGCTTTTCTGATTTTCCCCTTTGCCCTGTCTCGTATGGTGGCAAAATCAGGTAACATACCCAGGTACCAGAATGAAAAGGAAATCAGCAGGTATGCTGAAATTGCAATAAAATCCCAAAACAGAGGAGAATTGAAATTTACCCAAAGCGGACCTCGGGTATTAGGATAGGGAATAACCCAGAAAGCCAGCCATACACGGCCCATATGCAAAGCGGGGAAGAGGGCGGCGCATCCAACGGCAACCACTGTCATGGCCTCTGCAGCCCGGTTAATTGATGTACGCCATTTTTGCCTGAGGATAAGCAGGAAAATGGAAAATGCGGTCCCGGCATGTCCGATACCAATCCACCATACAAAATTTATAATAGCCCATCCCCATCCGACGGTATTATTTACTCCCCAGGTTCCAATCCCCTGATCCAGGGTTTGAAAAATGGAGAAAATACCCCATGCAGATGCAAGGGAAGCTAATGAAATGGCTGCGAACCACCACAATCCGGGCCGTGTTTCCGTTGGAGCAATAATATCCTTACTGATCTGACTGTAAGTTTTATTTCCTTCAACAAGGGGGCCCCTAATGTCTCTGTTATACATGAGCGCTTTGTTTATTTTAACTTAAATCGTCTTTTTTTTCATTTCTGATTTTGGTCATATAACCCACTGAGGGTAAGGTATGCAGTTCCTCCAGAAGATGATAATTTCTGTCATTTGCAAACATCTTCGAGATTTTGCTGTTTTTATCCTTCAGATTTCCGAACACAATGGCTCCGGCAGGACAGGTTTGTACGCATGCCGGCAGAATCTCACCATCCTTTAGCTGCCGGCCTTCGAGTTTGGCTTCCAGCTTCTTCTCCTGTATCCTCTGAACACAGAATGAGCATTTTTCCACCACCCCTCTCGAGCGGACCGTTACATCCGGATTTAAAACCATTTTCCCCAGGTCAGAATTCATGTTGTAATCAAACTCTTCATTGGATGCATATTTATACCAGTTAAACCTCCTGGCCCTGTAAGGACAGTTGTTAATACAATACTTGGTTCCGACACAACGGTTATATGACATCTGATTCAATCCTTCGCTGCTATGGTTTGTTGCTGAAACCGGGCAAACATTCTCACAGGGTGCATTATCGCAATGCTGACACATAATGGGTTGATGTGAAACCTTTGGGTTTTCTGCATCATCGGAGTAGTAACGGTCAATTTTGATCCAATGCATAATTCTTCGGCGGAAAACTTCATCCTTCCCAACTACAGGAATATTATTCTCTGCCTGGCAGGCAATCATACAACTGCTGCAACCTACACAAGCATTCAGATCGATTGCAATTCCCCAGTGAAAACCATCGAATTCAACATCCGGATAGAGAGTTTTATGATGTGATTCTATTTCCTCATGCATATGATTACCCGCTCTTCGGTCGGTCAGATATTCATCCAGATTGGCTTCACGGATAATAGGCCTGCCCTCCATTGAATTATGGGTTTGGGTCAATGCAAGATCGATTTTTTTACTTCCAGGTTCAATATTTACACCTTCAGCAAAAAATTGCCTGTTTCCATTTTTTGAATTTACCAGCCTAAATGCATTTGCCCCCACGATATCTGCAACCTTTCCGGAATCGGTGCGGCCGTAGCCTAATGCTAATGAAAAGGCTCCCTTTACCTGCCCCGCCTGTATCAATACCGGAACTTCAAAAAGATCGTTTAGCTTTACCATCATTCCATTTTCAAGTCCCAGTTCTGTGGCATCCGCTATGGAAATCATTAAAACATTGTCCCAACAAATTTTACCAATCGGATCAGGTAATTCCTGCAACCATGGATTATTAGCATGACGACCATCGCCTAACTGAACACTGTCCAAAAGGGAAAGCTCATAACCGGAGGAGACTCCTGAAGCTTTTATTTCCTCTGATAAGATCCCGGCATTATAACCCTGGTTCCAGCTATTATTTTTCTTTATGGAAAAGACACCCTCTCTCAGGCTGTTGTTCCAGAAATCGATAAATTTCCCTTTTCCGTCAAAATATTCAGCTTCCCATGATTTCATCAGATAGTTATGATAATCCTGGTCGGCACCCATCCATTTTAACAGACTGTCCTGCATAGACCGGGTATCAAAGATCGGGTGAATACAGGGTTGACAAAGGCTCAGTTGTCCCGGAATAATTTCTGCATCATCCCAGGTCTCAAGAAAGTGGTTTACCGGGGCTGAAACATTTGCTGTTTTATTGGTTTCATTCATATTGACAGCCATGGAAACCGTCAATTTCACTTTTTCCAACCCGCTAATGAAATTTCCGGATTCATGGTAATCATATACCGGATTCACATCACCCATTAATAAGGCCCCAATGGATCCGTCATTCATTTTTTTGACAAGCTCATCCATTTCCCTGTCGGAACCAGCCAAAAGACTGAGGGGATTTCCCTTATCCATACAATGTTCCGCACTTCCCAGCAATTCGTTAATTGCGATTACCAGCAATTGTATTTCAGTATCATTACTCCCGCTCAGAACGAATCCTTCCTTGCCGGCTTTCAATAATTCCTCCGCAACCAGGTCGGTATTTACATTCGTTTGAGGAGCGCTAATTTTTCTGCCATTTGTTGATTCAGCAATTTTATTATATAAATTCGCCAATATGGCTTTTTCTTCAGAGGGCAGGATGGGAATGCGGTGATCTGCATTACTCCCGGTTAAAGTCATGGCGGATTCAAACTGATAATGCCTCAACATTTCCGGCTTTTCCTGGTCCAGCTTCCTTGCCTTTGCATATTGCCCGATATAATTGACCGGGGCTATCCATGATCCCAGGAAGTCGGCGTTAAATCCAACCAGTACTTTTGCCTTTTCAATTTTGAAGTGAGGAAGAATTGCTGCACCATAAGCTAATTGATGGGCGTCCCGTATGGCTGAAACTGAAATCGCATCATACTGTATCCATTTTGCAGCAGAATATTTTTGCAGAAATTCTGAAATAAGAGATTTTGTAGCCGGGGAAATTATGGTAGAAGTTAAAAGTACTATCTCCTTACCCTCAGCATTTAACTTCTCAAGATCTTCCACTACCTTTTCATCCAGTTCTTCCCAGCTGCATTCTTCTCCATTTAAAACAGGCTTTTTTAACCGGGCATCATCATATAAACTCAATACAGAGGCCTGAACTCTTGCAGTTGCGGTTCCCCTATTAAAAGCAGAAAGTTCATTTCCTTCAATTTTGATGGGTCGTCCATCCCTGGTTTTGACAACTACAGGGCAATAATCTTTCCCATCATAAAAACTGGATGCAAAATGCAGGGC
This sequence comes from uncultured Bacteroidales bacterium, assembly GCA_965369105.1. Classification (GTDB taxonomy): domain Bacteria; phylum Bacteroidota; class Bacteroidia; order Bacteroidales; genus JAGLSB01. The sequence goes on from CBDUPM010000011.1 coordinate 9,530, forward strand.
TTTCCCCGGAATTACCTCGTCCGGTTGAATGACATAAGGAATGGCCTTATGCACCGGTCTTTCGCATGAAGCTGCCAGGGCAGCAGAAGTAACACTAAAACCCAATAATTTCAGAAAATCCCTCCTCGATGCTTTGCCGGAAACTACCTTATCATCAAAAATTCCAAGGACATCATTTTTTTGGTCTGCTTCGAATTTTTCTTCCTGCAGGTCAGGTTTTTCATTTAGTTCATCCAGACTTCTCCAATATTTTTTCATGTGTCTTATATTGTTTTAATTATTCAGTAAACCTGGTTTTATTATCTACTAAAAGCGATCCCGGGTTTCCTGAAATTCTACAGCTCTATATTATTAATAATGGCATTTCATACATTCTATACCACCTAATTTTTCTATGGTTACTTTATTTACCTCCCCTTTTTTGACTTTATCCTTCATCATTTCATAATTGGAATAAAAATCATTTGAGTGAAAGTTAAGCTCTCTTTCCCTGTGGCATTCAATGCACCATCCCATTGATAAATCAGAAACCTGTATGACCCTGTCCATAGTTTCCACTTCTCCGTGACACTCCTGGCATTCAACCCCACCCACTGAAACATGTTGTGCATGACTGAAGAATACATGGTCCGGGTTATTATGTATCCGTATCCATTCAATAGCTATATTATTTTCATAGGATTCAATCAACTTATTAATTTCCCATGTCCCTGAATTAGTCCCATTTCTTACAATCAGATGACAATTCATACAAACATTAGCCCCTGGGATTCCTGCAGATTTTGAATATTCTGCAGAGGGATGACAATAAAGACAATTTGTTTTGTTTTCCCCTGCATGAATGGCATGAGAAAATTTAATGGGTTGGTCGGGGGAATAATTTTCTGATCTTCCAATAGCAATGGCTTCATGAGCCAGTGTCTTGGTGATATATAAAGCGGCTACAAGTATAATTATAAGATGAATCCATTTCCGCTTCAGCTTTCTTAAAACAATCAGATCCGCCAGGGAAAAAAGAATCAACACAAACATAAAAATAAAAACCAGTAACTTGTTAATGACCGGTTTTGGTATAACCAGACCTTCCTCTGCCACCACGTCCATATATGCTTTGATAAGAATAATTTCTTCTTCCGTAAAATCAAAATCTTTATGAGATTCCGAAAGTTTTTGCCCCCTGGGTTTTTGAATAACCTTTATCAAATCATCTGCAGAGAGATCAGCATATTTGACTGAGATTTCAAATGCATCAGGATTCCAGTTAAATGATTCTGAAAACCTTGTATTATGGCAGGATGCACAGTTTACTGTATTCTCTCCTTTATTGATAAGTCCAAAAAAAAGTCTTTCTCCCCTGACCAGTTCCTCGGCCCCGATTCCATGATGGCCATGATCATCATGTGAGGGATCTTCAGCAAAAACCACAGTTGGTGAGATGATAAATGAAATTACAATAAGCAGGAGGGTGGATTTTAAGAATGTATTCTTGCCCATTCCAGATGTTTTAAGGTTAATAAGTCTGTCTTAATCAAAAAGATAATTAAGATTCAAATCAAGAAAATCAAATATATGAAATAGGTGTGAAATTTTTTTACTCCTAATTATTATTATGCCTTATTTAAAATTAGTAAATATTGCAGGCAATGCTTGGCAGAAATACAGAAAATGTTAAGCAATTCTGAAAAACCGGGGATAGTGTAATAATCACTGTTATTTAAGAAGTTCAAGGAAGCCGCTTCGCTCAACCAGGGGGTCCCCATCGAGCTGCCTGATTACATAATAATAAGTACCCGGTTGCAATTCCAGTCCCGACATGGATCTTCCATCCCAGTTAATCACTGCAGATTCTGTTTTATAAACCAGAATCCCGGATTTTGCATAAACTAAAAACTCGTATTTGTTTAAACCATTTGTCCGGACTTTGAAAAAATCGTTATATCCATCATAATTGGGTGTAAATACATTTGGAATTTCCAATACATCCGTAACGTTTACTTTACGACTTACAGAATCTATACATCCGTGATTATTTTCAACCACCAGCGAAACGGTATAAATTCCCGAATTTGGGAATCCGTGAATTATTGATTGTGAGGTTCCTGTTGGAACACCCTCAAACTGCCATTGGTATGAATAACTGAAGCTGTCCACTTCCTGATTCACGTTTTTAAAAACATAGAAGTAGCTTCCCAGTGCCACTGAATCCCTGAATCCAAAACTGGCATCCGGGCTGTTATAAACTTCAACCGGGATGACTAAACTAAGAGTTGTAACGGAGTTAATCAGAGCTGTCACCCTGAATTTACCAGGTTTTTCGTATTGGTGTTCAGGACTTAATAAATCCCTCGCAGATTTTCCATCTCCAAAATTCCAAAAAATACTGCTAATGGTATCATTTACATTGTCGGGGCTTATTGAGAAAGTTGCTGTAAGACTATCGCAGGCATTTCCCGAACTTGACACAGCTATGACCTGTGACTGGCTGACAGCACAAAAAAAAGCAAGGAAAACCGATATTGCAAGAGACCTGGTATATTTCATCCTGTAAATTACAATCGTAAATATAATTATTAGCTCTTTTAAACCTTACATCTTTTCTGTCAATTTTTTCACAATTCTGAAATTGTAAAGAAATTCTTTCGCAAAGACTCTAATTATGGTATAGGTTGGAATGGCTATTATCATACCGGTAACTCCTCCCAAACTTCCTGCAATCATTATTACAAGGAATATTTCCAATGGATGGGCATTTACACTATTGGAAAAAATTACCGGTTGAAATATAATATTATCAATGGCCTGAACACTCAGGAATACGATTAACATATAACCAATCATGGGCATTAATTGTGTTATCTCAAGATTTATATTAAATGCGATTCCAAGCAGAATCCCCAGGGCAGAACCAATTAAAGGTCCCAGGTAAGGAATTACATTTAATATTGCAGCTGTTAATCCGATGAGTAAACTTTTTTTAAAACCCAGGCCCACGATCGTCATTCCTATAGTTACCAAAATTAAAATACCGGTGACCTGGAGACTTATCCCGATAAAATACCTTGAAAGCAAATGCTTAATTGAACCCAGTGCTTTCCTCAGGGTCTCCTCATGTTTTTCAGGTAATAAAAGTATAATTGCCTCGGTCAGAAGGTTTTTTTCTTTCAATAAAAAGAATGAGATGAAGGAAATTGAAAATAATGCGACAAATACATCTCCCAGTATCCCGGCAATGGATCCAAACAAATTGGTAATAATGGAAATACTGAGTATTCCGGATATTTTTTCGGTAATATAGGTCTCAAAGCTTTGATTGGATTCTCCCCCGGCATTGAATTTTTCATATACCCCTTCAATTTTTGAAATGGGCCCCTGAAGCCGGTCAATCAGGGTGTTTACATCAATGGTGGCCAGTTCATTGGCTTCATTTGCAAGAATGGGAATAAAGATCCTGAAAAATCCAAAAAATAATGTGTAAATGATCAGCAGAGTTAACAGGGCCCGAAACCAGGAAGGAAGCTTAAAGTTCCCAATGGTAATTTTTTCAAGGAGGTCAATCAGGGGTGCCCCGATAAGAGAAATTACAGCAGCCAAAACGATGTATACCACAATATTTGAAAAATACCACAGCAAATAGGCTGTCAGGATTACTCCAAGGGCTATAAAAATATATCTTGCCGTTTTGGTCATTTTAATATCAAGCCTTAGATAATTTTACCATAAAAGAGAAAACGAATATACCAGTTTTTTTTTCAAATCCATACCCGGGATATTCAAAACTTGTTTATATCAAATGAACTAAAGATTTCTTCTGGTCTTGCAAATTGCATACTTTTGAAGCTGAAAAAATCCATTATGAAAGTATGAAGCAGTATTTAGATTTGCTCAACCATGTGTTGGAAACGGGTGTGAAAAAAGAAGACCGGACCGGAACGGGTACCCTCAGCACTTTTGGTTACCAGATGAGGTTTGATCTCCAGGATGGATTTCCCCTGCTTACAACCAAAAAACTTCATCTTAAATCGATCATCCATGAGTTATTATGGTTTCTGAGCGGGGATACCAATATTAAATATCTAAATGATAATGGTGTAAGGATATGGAATGAATGGGCAAATGAAGATGGGGAATTAGGGAAGATTTATGGCTATCAGTGGAGATCCTGGTCGGGGCCGGAGGGTAAAAAAACTGACCAGCTAAAAGAAGTTCTGAATTCCATAAAAAAAAATCCGGATTCCCGAAGACATATCGTTAGCGCCTGGAACGTAGGTGATCTGGATAAAATGGCCTTACCCCCCTGTCATATCCTGTTTCAGTTTTATGTGGCAAATGGCAAGCTCTCCTGTCAGCTTTATCAAAGAAGTGCAGATATTTTCCTGGGAGTCCCCTTTAATATTGCTTCCTATGCCCTGTTACTGCATATGATTGCCAGGGATACCGGACTGGAACCGGGAACTTTTGTCCATACCCTGGGAGACGCCCATATATATCTGAACCATATAGATCAGGTTAAACTCCAGCTTAGCCGTAAACCCAGGGCATTACCTGAATTGATCCTGAATCCGGATATTAAAGATGTTTTCAGTTTTAAGTATGAAGATTTTCAACTGATCGAATACCACCCACATCAACATATTAAAGCAGATATTTCCATTTAAAATTTAACATTATGCCAGGAGTGAGAAACAAGAATATTTCGATAATAGTAGCCATAGCAGAGAACCACGCAATAGGAAAAGACAATAAATTGCTCTGGCATTTGTCCGATGATTTGAAAAGATTTAAAAAAATTACTACCGGCCATACCATTATTATGGGAAAGCGGACTTTTGAATCATTGCCAAACGGAGCCTTACCCAATCGTAAAAATATGGTAATTACTGATGTTGAAGGTGAAACTTTTGAAGGTTGTGAAGTGGCTTATTCTATTGAAGATGCGCTTGGTAAACTGGAAGATGACCAGGAAGCATTTGTAATAGGGGGAGGTATGATCTATAAACAGTTTTTGCGCCATGCAAAGAAATTATACCTGACAAAAGTGGATGTAACTATTGATGGGGATACTTATTTTCCTCATTTCAATTATGATGACTGGAATGAAATCCATAGGGAAAAAGTAGGTGCTTCTGAAAAAAATGAGTATTCCCACAGCTTTATCATTCTGGAAAGAAAATAAGTATTCATGGCTTAAATTCTTATAAACCAGTGATTGGTATTTCTTCAAAAATTGAAAAAACAAAAAAAAATACTATTTTGGCAGCGTAAACTAAACACTCCATTATAAACTAATTATTTGTATAATGAAAAAACTACTTTTTTCTTTTTTCCTTTTGGTGTTCGCCTCCACTCTTTTTATCCAGGCCCAGAATTCGGCTGACGATGTAAAAGGTTATTGGTTAACTGAAAAAGGAACTTCCCAGATTTATATCTATCAGGCAAAAAACGGAAAGTATTATGGCAAAATCACCTGGCTGGAAGAACCCAATGAATTTGGGGCTCCTAAAAAGGATAAGGAGAATCCGGATCCGGAACTAAAAGAAAAACCTCTTTTAGACCTGCTGCTGTTAAAAAGCTTTGAATTTGATAAAAAAGACAATGAATGGGAAAATGGTACCATATATGACCCGGAAAGCGGAAAAACCTACGATTGTTATATGTGGTTTGAAGATGGAGCCCAGGACAAACTTCAAATAAAAGGTTATGTAATGGGAATGAGATTTATGGGCCGCGAAACAACGTGGACAAGAGAAGACAAAAGATAAACCCCAACTTTATAAATGATTAAAAGGGAGCTGTCACAAATG
>CBDUPM010000012.1:0-14775 GCA_965369105.1 uncultured Bacteroidales bacterium
ACATGATACTAAAATGCATAAAGCAAGTGATGAGGTATATGATAAACTTCCTGGATGCTGCAAGTATGTAAGGATGATTTACAAGGCTGAATAATAGTAATAGTAGTTCGGTTGGATCAGAGATGTTGCGGTTAGATTAAGCAACATCTCTGATTATTATATGTAATATGATAGCTGGAAAATCCGGCCTCGTTGAATACCCCTCTTCGGAGTATTATGACTCCCTGTTCCAGGAATTATTGAGTACTCTTTGCCGGCATGTACATATTTCGTTATCAATAAATTATGATTTTTCAATTTTGTAATTATTATATTACTTAACTCTGGCCGGACAACTATGCTCAAGGCTTCCGGTTTTTCCACAAATACTTCACCTTTATACTATTCCCATCCATTATTTTACTAAACTCATAATTCCACTTACCAGAAAGCAGTGTTTTATGTAAAGATTTATCGATGGTGTTGTTCTCAATTCTCATAAGGTGACAGGCCAGGCCATTTGGTTTGACAACCCGTTCAATTTCCCGGAGCTCTTTTTCAATATTCCATCCGATGGAATTTGAGGTAAACAACATGTCCAAACTGTTATCCGGCAGTGGTATCGATTCCAGTAATCCATCTAAAACGAAAAGGTGTGTTTTTCTTTTACTTTCAGCTTTTTGTTTCATAAATGTCCTGAAGCTTGTAATTGGCTCTATGGCAAAAACGGTTTGAGCATATTCTGCCAGAAGAAAGGCCAGTTTTCCTGCTCCTGCTCCTATATCTGCTACTACTTTGCCTTTCAGTATTTTCCTGCTCACAATCTCATCCATATCCCAGTTGAAACTTACTTTCTCATCGTATAACTCCGGAAATTTATTGTAAATGATCAGGTCTGCAATCTCCCAAAGAGCTTCTTCACAATATTCACGAATTAACTCCTTATTTGTGATTTTCTTATTTGCCTTCAGAATCATTTCCAAAAAATTTTTAATGGACGGATTCTTTACAATAAGGAATTCTTTTACATAGGGATAGCGACGGACCAGGGTAGCAAATTCCTTTTGTGGAACCCGTTCAGGCAGATAAGATACCTGGAAGGATTCCAATAAAAACAGATCCTCTACTCTGAGGTGAAGTCCTTCAAAAAGTTTTCTGAGTATAATGGAATATTTCATATGATAGCTTTGCTTCTTAGGTATTATTTATAAACTACCTTAAACAGCATTTTATCCCGCATTTTCACAGGGAATTTTCTCAAGCTGTCCATCTTTTTTGCACCCGGACCAATTAAATATTTGATCTTTGGTTTTTTGTCGGTCAGTGCTTTTTCTATGGTCTCTGAAACCTTAATTGCTTCGATTCCGGGGATGTTTTTAACTTCTTTATCAAAGTATTCAATCAGGGTCTTATATACTTCATAAGTTTCCGGATTTGCTTTCCCGATCATAGCGCTTCTTCCATCCAGGATCTTACCCAGTACGCTGGTGTTTACTTTCCCTACAATGATGCTTATTACTTCAACACCAAAAGGTTTTAGTTCAACTCGTAGTGAATCGCATGCAGCCTGCACTCCGAATTTTGATGCAGCGTAAACACTTTTGTCGGGAATTGCCATTAACCCATGGCCGGAACTGATGTTTATAATTCTTCCTTTCGATTTCCTGATCAGGGGCAAAAAGATGTTTGTTACCGTAAGTAAGCCTGTCAGGTTTACATCTATCACTTTTTTTATGTCGGAATGATCCAATAATTCCAGTGGACCATTTATGGAAAGTCCGGCATTATTGATCAGATGAAAAGCTGAATCACCTGTATTTGCCTGAATGTGAACAAATGCATTTTGAATTGAAATCAGATCGCAGACATCCAGAATTAATGCTTCAAGTTTGTCACTTGAATTTTCCTGTAGTTTTTTCTTGTCTGCTTCCTTGCGAACGCATGCGTAAACCTTATAGCCCACTTTATCCAGGTATAAAGCTGTTGCATATCCTATTCCTGAAGAGGCTCCTGTAATTAAAACATTTTCTGTTTTTGGTTTTTCATTTGATGTTTTCATGATATTGTTTGTTTTTGTTTGTTCGATCTGTGATCAAAACTAGGGAGTCCTGTGGGAGAGCTTTGATCCTTTGGATTGATTCGACATACTGATTTTTGATATAATTTTTTAATGAATCATCGGATTACTTTTTTCCTTATATACCAATGCTTCATCTAATGCAACAGAGGAGAATTATTGCTTTCCAAACTTAAAGATCAGGCCAACATTCAACCCTGAAATATCTTCATCTTCAATATTTTCCAGTGAGCTGCCCAGAGCAAACCGATAGGAAACATATAGGGAAGGAGTGAAGGTTTCAGCGACATTCAGATCCAGGCTGATTCCGGGTTCAATAATGAACAAGCCGGATGACTCAATCTCGGTTTCTCCATCGTCTTCATAAATACCCATTTCTCCGGCCATTAAATTAACGGGAATTGTAAAATGAACGAGATCTCCGGAATTGTGTATATATTCAAAAAATACTCCACCCGCACCAAAACTCTTTTGCAGAGAAGCATTTGTATTGCCCGACAGATCGTTACCGTTAAAGTCAGTAGGATATACCATTCCATATCCTAAACCGCCAAAGGCATATTTATGGTTAATTACAACTCCCCCTTTACCTCCGATTAACAGGTGTAAATCATCATTTATCTGAGTGGCAGATACGAAAGGGCCTCCATAACCGGAAAAACTTGTTGATGTTTGTTGGTCCTGGGCGTTCATATTGGCCATTATGAGCATAAAAGAAATAATAAGACCTACTTTCTTCATCTCTTTTTCAATCATTCGCTCTTTCAGGCTTGAACCTTGTGAGAAATGTGCATTTACTCCATGAATGATAAGTCCGATACCCCAACCCATAAGAGGCCATACAAACCATAAATATTCGGGAGTCAGAATCAGGTTGAGAATCAGTAGGAAAGAATTTACCAGGAGATAACTTAGCAGATGAATTTTAAATTCAACTCTTTCTTTTGCAATCTTGTGAGCTCTTTGCTCTGTTGTTTTTGTGTTCATGATAATTATTTTTTGTAATTGTTTGGTTTTAATTTCTGAATCAAAGTAAGGGGGATACCACCAAAAAAAAATCATCCCGAAGGATGATTTGGAAGGATGATTCTTCCTAACAGCTATTTTTTATTCGGCGTTTTCATACCAAAAACAAATCGCAAAACATTCACCCTTCTGATAAACTGATACAGGAAAATTGTGGAGATCAATGAGCTAATAAGGATTATCAGGAATTTCGATAATATGCTTATCTCTAATGATATAACGTAAAATCCTATCAAAATGATTACGGTTTGATGTAATATGTAGAAAGGAAGAATCCCTGTGTTAAGATTACCAAGGTATTTATGATTGAAATTCAGTTTTCTTTGACTCAGACCAAAGAAGTACAATACCCAGGAAAAGGAAGATGTAATCCGAATGGCAGCATTAATTACAGAATTAAAGATGGTTCCTGCCTGGTTTACCTCTTCATAATGGGTAATAATATAGCCTGAAGAAACAAGGCCTAATGCAAGAAACAGGTAAGTATATTTTTTAACCAAGCTCCTGTAATTTTCAAAAACCATAAAAAAGTATCCCACAAGGAAGAACATGCTGTATTGAAAGAAATCAGCCCAATTAAGATAATATCCATGGTTGGGCCTTAACCAGACTTCCGTAAAAATTACAGGAAGAATAAATACAAACAGGCCAATTAGATTTCGGGAGAAGAACTTTAATGACTTATTTAGAAAATTTGGTTTGGAAATGGCTTTTACCAATGGCAGATATAGCAGTGTCATTACAAATAGAAATGCCAGATACCAGATATGAAGCCCTAAATGTCCTGTCCATTCCAGGGTTACTCCCGGATGATTTTCCATTAGTCCTGCAGGATATCCCAAAATGAATTCCGAAAAACGACCGGTAAACCAGTTGTTGTGTATGAATTCAAAATACTTCTGAGGAGGAACCAATAAAACAATCCCAAATAAGTAGGGTATGATGAGCCGGGTAAACCGGTCTTTTATAAATGCTCCTTTCCGGGATCTAAGAGCAAAATAAGTGCCGACACCGGAAATGAAAAAGATAAGATGCATGCGCCATCCATGAGTGAATCCCACCAAAATATTTGCCAGCATGCTGTGCTCTTCATTTTTAAGGTGCCATCCAAAATCATCGAAAAATCGGGCTGAATGAAAAATAAATAACAGGCCAAAGGCCAAAACTCTTAGCCAGTCAAGGTAATATAATCGTTCATTTTGAATCAATCGATTTGTATTTTCCATTTCAGTTAGTTTTCAGTTAGCAATTAATGGATTTTCCTTTTTTTAAGATCATACATTCAGATCCAAGCTTTTCTATTTCCCTTTTAAACATTGATTCATCCACAGAGGCATAATGTTTATTGAAGAGAATTGGCATGTCGTAATGCATAGGAATTACCATTTTAGGTTGAATGATTTCAACAGCTTCCAGGGCTTCATATTCATCCATGGTATTATCTGCCTGACCCCCGCCAATAGGTATCATTAAAACATCAGGATTCCTGATCTTTTTCCATTGCTCTGCTTCAAGAAGTGAGTCACCTAAATTGACGATCGTTTTGCCATTACTTTTAATTTCATATCCCAGGGAACCCCAGCCCACACGTTCATTTTCCGCAGGATCTTCTGTTCTTTTGAAGGGACCTATTTTAACGGTTAAAGGTCCATGTGTAGTTTTGATTCCTCTTATTTTCATCCCGTCCAGTTCCAGGCTTTCATCAACTGATAGTGTGTGAAAATTTGATATAGCTGTGTCAAATGCCATTCCTTTGCTTCTTGGGCCAAGCATAAATGGCTTTCCATCTATCTCTTTCACCATTGTTTTATTGAAAATAACAGGGGCTCCGGAGGCTTCCATTAGCTTATCAGCATAAACATAATGGTCGGGATCTCCATGGGTTACAAAAATGTGGGTAATATCATTCCATTCTTTTTTTGGAATTAATGATGCAAAACTAAACCAATAGGCAAATAATGCTCCGGGATCGATAGCTATCTTTTTATCATCCCATTCGATGATAAATGCGTTGTATAAATAATATGTGAATTTCATGATATAAAGTTTTATTAGTTAACAAGTTGATTGAAGTATTCTTCAAGTGTATGCTTCCCATATATTGGGGCAATCATATCCATTGAAAGAACGGTGAAGAAAAATTCCATCGGACCATACTTTTGGGAGGATGAGAATGTTCGGGCGGACCAGAGGATAGTTTTGCGAATCCATTCCGGCATAAAACTGATCTTTACCGGTTTGGCTGCAGTTCTAAAGGCTATTTCGACCATTTTTTTGTGAGTGAATATTTCAGGACCACCCACCTCAACTGTATTCTCATTGGCATTGATTGCATTTACACAAACTTCTGCCAGATCAGCACCATGTATAGGATTCATCCTGAAATTTCCGTCTCCAAATAATTCTGCTTTTCCTTTTTTTGCCATTTTCAGGAACTCTGTCATATCTGAGAAAAAGCCATTGGGTCGAATTACACAATAGTCCAAACCTGAATTCTGTAGTTCTTCAACAAACTTTTCTTTTGCTTCAGCAATTTTTAAATGAGTAAGTTTCTCTCCATTCAACGATGATACATAGATGAATTTCCTCACACCGTTCTTTTTAGCCTCATCCAGGAGATTTTTATTGCCCTGGTAATCCACATCCATGTAAGTAAGTCCATCTTTTTGTTTGGTGATGCCGATAGTACTGATTATTGTGTCAACACCTTTCATCACCCCATCCAATGATTCTCTGCGTGTTACTTCTGCTTTCACTGTTTCCGGTTTGTCAGCATCCAGATTAAGTTTGTTTGGATCTCTGACAATAATTCTTGTAGGATAAGATTGTTTAATGAGCTCTTTAGCAATGTAATTGCCTAAGTATCCTGTGGCTCCTGCTAATAGAATTCTCTGTTTTTTCATTTTTGGGAGTTTTATTTGATTATTTATTTTTGAAAGTCAGTTTAATGCAGCCTTTTTTGCAGACATCTTCACAATTTCCGCATAGAATGCATTCAGAATCTTTCATATTTTTTTTGAGAACCATTGCTTCTACGTCGATTCCCATCTGACAATTTGATGTGCATCTGTGACAATTTATACAGGGATTACCTGTTTCAACCAATTTTAGACTTGGCGTTTTCAGAATGGATTGAACCTTGCTTCCCAGGATCATAAAAGGGGCAATCCAGCAAAAATGGCGGCAGAAAGACCTTTTTCCCACTGCAAAGAAACTTATGAGAAGAAGGGCCAGTATTGCAATATAGGCAATTGCGGTATAGATATTCCCAAGCGAGAAACCATATGATGTACGGAAAAAGGGATTTATTTCCTGATAACCTCCATTTCGAATATCAATAATTATAATGCTAAGTATCCAGGGAACCCAAATGAACCATTTGATATACCTTCCTTTTATAGCCATCTTTTTTTTGAGGGGAGACAGGATCTCCTGGGCACCACCCAGGGGACATGCCCAGCCGCAAAATGCTCTTCCAAAGAAAATTGATCCCAAAAAGAGAAGTATGAACATTATAAAGCTTCCACATATGATTCCTTTTAAGGAAGCGTCCACAATCACATAAGGAGAGAAATAAACAAATGTGGCCGGGAACAGGAAAAAAGAAATATAAGTAAGCCGTTTTCTGATAATTTGTCTTTTCATTGCTTGATTATATTTATGGATTATAATTTCTGAATCAAAGTACGAGGGATTTGGGCAAAAAGAAATCATCCCCGGGGATGATTTGGAGGGATGATTTTTTATTCCAGGAATTAATCTAAAATTTTTGCCACTTCTTTTGCCACAACTTTTTTGGCAATTAATTTTTTCATGAAAGGAATTTCTGCATCATAATAGTATTCCTGTTTATCTTTATAATAAGCATAATCAGCCGGCATGGAATCTTTTGCCTTTTCTGCAATGGCTTTGAAAATTCCGAATGGAATCATTGTGTTTAACGTAGGCTTATCTTTGACTCCCGCCTGGATTTTAGTAACCAGGCTTTTGAATCCCGCAATTATTTTTTTATTATTCTCAGTGATTTCACTCTCTGATTTCTTTCCGGGCTTGTATTGAAGATTGAGGGAGGGAGCCATATTGAAACCAAATACTTTCAGCATTTTGTCCATATATTCAGCAGCAAATTTGCCCCCATATCCGGAGCATGTAACAACCGACAGGGCAAACTTTTCAAAGAATTCAGGCCGGTGAGCCAAATACCCAAATCTGTCAAACAGATTTTTCATCAATGCCGGAACCATATGAGAATAGGCAGGAGAAGCGAGGATCAGGCCGTCGGCTGATTTCATTTTCTCCATGATCGTGTCACGGTCATCTTTTATGGGACATTTTTGCTCACCATGGGTGACACATGTATAGCAACCCTTGCATAGTTTAAAATTGATATCCTTCAGCATTAAGATCTCATAATCAACTTCCGGAAAATTATCCTGAATGGTCTTGAGAGCTGAATAGGTATTCCCTTTACGCGGACTTCCACAAATTGCCAGAATTTTCATTATCATCCTCCTTAAATATTTGATTGTTTAACATCGTATTCCTCTGTGATTTCAACGGAAATAAGTTTAAGATTTAAATCCCTGATGATATTTAAGATACCATGTATGTAAGCTTTATCCTTTTTTTCTCCGGAAAGAACAGTTACATCTTCTTCATAGCTTATTTCCATTCCGTCGAACCATTCTTTCCAGTTTGCATCAAGATGACCCTTGATTTTTATAATTAAGATCTCTTTCATAATATTTTGTTTACATGTTTTCATTGTCAAAGTACGGTAGCTAAAGGCAAAATATAATCATCCCGCAGGATGAATTGGAAGGATGATTTTACAATATTCATCGCGGTGTTTTCAAATCGTGTGAATAACCGATTTCTACTTCCGGATACTTATCGAAAAGGCACGGATCTTTCTGGCCGATTCTCTGACATCTTTTTTAAATTCATATTTTGCACTTTCTTAAATAAATATTTCCGGATCTAATCCACAATCCGAATCTTATGTTTGTTTCGTTTAATTGTTCTTTTATAACGGTACTTTGGATAACCTACGATAACAGACATTACAGCTTCATTATTATAGGGGATTTTGAAAATCTGTTTTAACTTTTTGTTTCTGTTGACAGGAGTAATCAGACATTCTATCATAGTTGCTCCCAATCCAATTGCATGAGCTGCAAGCATTATGTAGGTGGCGTAAATTACTCCGTTATTTGTATGGGCTTCAGCATCTTTGGGGGCATGTATGGTTATTAAGGCAGGTGCACCTCTGGTTATACCGTCCCCATTTTTAAGATTATAAATCCCACCTTTGGCAATGGGGTAAATGTGATTTTTAATGGTTTGAAAATCTTCTTTACCTGCCAGTAATTTGAGTATTCCTGCCATCATAGGATTTTCAATCATTTTTTGCGTTTTATTTAAGAAATCTGAAATCAGAGGCAGAGCTGATTCAATGGTTTCCCGGTTATTAATAACACTCAACTCCATTTTCCCGGGTTCTGCACCAAAAGGAGCATAAGAAACAGAATCAATAATTTTGTCTATTATTTCATTACTTACCGGACGGTTTTTAAAAGTTCTGACCGAACGGCGGCCCGATAAAATTTCCATGAAGTTTTCATAATTGTTTTTATTAGAAGGAAGTTCATGGAAATCATTGTATGAAAGACCATCAATATTTACTGATTTTGAAGGACAAACGGCCATACATTGTCCGCATTGGAGGCAAAGTTGTTCTCTATCTTTTTTAAAGTGCATGCTTCCATTTTTTCCGATTAACTTATTGGGACAAACTTCTGCGCAGATTCCGCAGGATTTACAAAGTGATTTATTGATATTGTTTTGCATGATTATAGCTTATCATTCAGATTTATTTTACAATACTTCCCTCAATGAAATGTGTCAAATTTTCATTTTCTATTTCAAAAGAATGGATAGATCCCGGAATAGCCCGTTTATTCATGATTCGGAAAACAAAGGACTTCTTATATTCTTCAAGATGTTTTAAAGATTTCCATTGGTACATGCCTTGCCAGTATCCGTTTTCAGGATTAACTGCATATATTTTTTTTACAAATCCCGGAAATCCTGTAATTAATAGCATAGGAATAATGGAAGCTTTTTTATTTGCTTTATGTGATAAACGGGCAAATTTAAAACTGACCACAAATACAGTACTTTCAGCATCATTCTGATCATTTTTAATTGAAATAAGTCTGAATATCCTGTATTTGCTATTGTCTTTCATTAATACGGTTTTGTCGAGGTATAAATCCTTTAAACCTAATTTTCCTGTAGCCAAACGGAACAAAGAAATAACCAGGCATATCGGTGGACTTTTTCTAAATTTGTTTTTCATGATTACTTTTTTCAACTTGATTCATAATCAAAATAACGGAAGGACAGGCAAAAAAAAATCATCCCGGAGGATGATTTGAGAGGATGATTTTAAAAATGAGATTTGTTTACGATACTTAATAGATTTCTCCCTTCGGTCGAAATGACAACTTTCTCGTGGGAGAGGTGGTTGGGTAAAGGAATGTGGTTTCGCCACATTCCTTTACCCCACTAAAAACTACAAATTATTGGTCATTCCGACTGAAAGGAGGAATCTCTCGATTCTTTTGCATTTCATTTATTAAATTTTTCACCTGATCTGAAAAAGGAACACTATTTCTTATAAACCCCATTTCGGTTACCAATATCTTCCATTCCGGATTCTTTTTGTTTATCAAATCAATTTTCTTTTGTCGGTTCCACTTTTTGAGTTCTTTTTCTCTTTGAATTGCCCTGCTAAACTTTGGAAGCTCCTCATAGTATATACAATACTCAAGATTGTATTTGTCCGTAAACGAGCCCTTTATCAGATGGTTTTTGTGTTCATTAACTCTACGACACAAATCATTGGTTACTCCAATATAAAGTGTTGTACGATTTTTATTAGTCATTATATATACAAAACCTGAATTACTCATATCCAATGAAAGTCATTTCATCAATTATAAGATGACAGTATTCCTTTTTCTTTGGCTATCAGCACAGCCTCATTCCGGTTTTTGGCTTCCAGCTTCAGCAAAATGTTTCTTACATGTGTTTTAACCGTTGTGATTGAAATGAATAATTCGTTTGCAATTTCCTGGTTTGATAGATTTTCCGCAATCAATTTTAGGGTATCCAGCTCCCTGCTGCTCAGGGTTTCATCATTCTGCGTTTCAACACGGGTTTTTTCTTTCTCAAAAACCCGGAGAAGTTTATTAATGTAATCACTGTCTATGGAATCAAGTTCTTTAGTGGAACGGGTACTTTTTAATGTTTTAATTTCTTTCAGTAAGGTTTTTATCTCTTCTCCTTCATTAATAAACAATCTGACCAAGCCAACACTTTGCGTTTTTCGGATTGCATTCAGCATATATTCAATGGCTTTATTTTGATTTTGCAGGTAAAACTGTGCCTTAGCCATTAGAATTTCTACCTCAGCGAGCAAACCACAGGCTTTCTCCTGATTAAGAATTTCCATAGTTTCTTCACATAAGCCAATACTTTCAGAGATCTTTCCATTTGCAATTTGATACCTCATCTTGTCTATTCTGCTAAAGATACTTTCAAATGCATGATTTTTATCTGCAGAAATATCCCTGTTATAAAGCGGTTCGGACTTATTCTGATCGCCGGTTAAAAGGTATAATTTGCTTTTCAAAGAGTCACAAAGGACACACAGGAATTTCGATCCCTGTTTGTAGGGAATGGTATCCAGTTCTTCGACAAGATCTATTGCCTTTTTATATTCTCCTGCCAGATAATAAGCTTCTGCGAGCAGATAGGTACAACTTGCAATCAGTATTCCATTGGTTGTTTTTCTTGATAATTCGAAGCCGCGTAGGCTTTTTTGCAAGCCTTCTTCCAATTGATTGGTATTGACCAGAAAATTCCCAACAACACAATTCAACATGGAAGATAATAACTCAATAGCCACTCCATACTTTTCGGCGATTTTATTAAATTTATCAAGCAGGGCCTTTGTTTCCTTATGACCACGGGAATAATCCCCCATTAGCCATAAAACAAAAGCAGATCTGACCCGGTTTATCATTTCAAAATATAAATGATCGGGTGTTGAGGCTCTCAGGGCGGCCTGATCATAGGATTGAAAACTTTTCTCCAGCTCAAATCTAAATAAATGAACTTCACCTAAAGACAGATAAGCAAATATATTCCAGTAGTCTGAATCATTGTTAATATTATGGAGCTCCATTTCCGAATATGAATATGTAGATTCGATATCGCCAAGAGAGATTTTCAAATTGTTTATACAAACCCTTACCATAGCTAATTCAGCTTTGTCGGTGGTGTTTTTTTGCAGTTTAGTAATTAAACTTTCTGCCTGTTCCATTTGGCCCGACTGAAATAATATCCAAAAGTAATTGAAGCATAGACCAGGATTACTGACTATCTGGTCGTGGGTAAACATTCCTCCAAATTGAAGGATGGTTTGATATTGTGAAGCTCTGAACAACTGATTAATAACACTGGCAAAATGATTTAATGCTTTTTGCTTATTTCCGGCAGCAAGTGAGTGTTCCAGGGCAAAAAGAAGTTGATCATTATTTTCAAACCATTGGCAGGCACTTTCATGCAGTTCCGTTATCTTATCTTTAAAATGTAAAGTCAGGCGTTGCTGGAGCAGGCTGGCAAATAAATGATGGTAACGGAACCAGTTTCGTTCATTATCCAAAGAGATGATAAACATATTATTTTTTTCAAGATCCTCAATTATATCCTGACTGTTATTAATACTAAGGAGAGAATTACACAAAGGCGCATTATAGCGATTTAGTATCGATGTGCATAACAGAAAATTCCTCTCTTCCTGCGAAAGTCGCTGAATAACTTCTTCAATCAGATAATCCATAATATATCGATTATCACCCGCCATTTTTTCAAGATATTCAGAAATATTGCGTTGATCCTTGAGACTTAAGGCAGTAAGCTGCAATCCTGCTATCCATCCCTCAGTCTTTTTTTCAAGGATTGAAAAATCGTTTTGCTTTAATCCCAGTTTCAGTTTTTTGTTAAACAGAAAGGCTATATCGTCCCTGGTAAAGCTTAGTTCGCCGGAACGTATTTCCAGAATTTCATTTTGACTTCGCAGACGGGCGAATGGAATAGTAGGATCCGATCGAGTGGATAATATCAGTTTTAGCTGGTTGGGTTTATATTCTATTAAAGTGGATAATATTCCGAATACCTGTTTATTATCTATCAGATGCAAATCGTCAAGAACCAGAACTATTTCATTTTTCAGGGACAACAGATCATTAATAAATAGTTCCAGGATATATTCTGCACTCGCAGTTCCCGGTTTCTGAAGAAGATCCAGGGAAACCTGTCCAATGTTTTTTTCCTGTTTATTAAGGGAAGAGATTAAAAGATTCAGGAAGAGAGAAGGATCATTATCCCTGTTGTCAAGGGAGCACCAGGCGGCAGTGATTTTTTGTTGATTAATCCAATCACTGATTAAGGTGGTCTTTCCGTAACCCGCTGTTGCAGAGACAAGTATAACCTTCTTTTTTAATCCGTTCCTAAGTGTTTCAAACAGGCTTGAACGGTGAACCACATGCTCATCAACTTTTGGGTGGTAAAGCTTTGTGAGAATCATACTGCAATATAATTAAAATTACAATTCTGATTCCTATACCAAAGCTTTAATTTCAGGCTGTTATACCTGAAAAGTGACCGAATTTAAGCAAAATTGAAATTTGCTGCTATCAGCACATTTGACATTTATATTATTTTTTTCTCTTGTTGTAATTTCCGACAAAACCCGACCCTTAATTGGCAAATAACTATCAAATTGAATTTTCATTATATGTAAACCACAGCTTCATTAAGCATTTCCCTCCAGCCTAATCTGAGAATATAATTCCGGATATAACTGATCACTCTTTACCGGATGATAAACAATTCAATATCAATAAAATGGTATTTCCAATTTGAATATTACCTGTCTGCACTCTCCAATCCGGACAAGGCTCATCTGAAGGCCTGGTTTATCCACTAATGACTGTGATATGGAATGTGCTTCCTGAGAATCCCCTTATTTCATATAAATAAACTCACCGACACCGATGGGCAGGTTGAGTGTGAACCAGATGAACAGGAGGATGACCCACATGATCAACAGGAATAAAGCATAAGGCAGGAGCATGGAGATGGTGGTGCCGATTCCCACACGCTTGTCGTACTGGCGTATCCAGCCGAGAAGGAGGGGAAAGTAGGGATACAGGGGGCTGATGCTGTTGGTTACCGAGTCTCCTATCCGGTACATCAGCTGGACAAAGGCAGGGTTATAGTCCAGCTGTGCAAGCATGGGAATGAATACGGGGGCAAAAATGGCCCATTTGGCCGACCCGCTGCCCATGAAGATGTTCAGAATGGCGATGAGTATTATGAAAAGGATGAAAAGCAGGGGGCCGGTAAGACCTGTTATCCTGAGAAAATTGGCTCCTTCCACCGCGATGATGGTGTCCAGGTTTGAATAAGAGAACATGTAAATGAACTGGGCCACTACGAGCATGAGCACAATGTAGCCTGACAGGTTGCGCATTCCATGCTCCATATGCTTTATCAGGTCATCCATCTTTTTAATGGTGCCCACAGCCCGGCCATAAAAATAGCCCGGAAAGGCAAACATCGCGAAAAGAATGGGGATAAGTCCCCTCAAAAAAGGGCTTTCCACTACCAGGGAACCTGTTTCGGGATTCCTCAGCGGCGCCCAGGGGGGTGCGGTCAGAGCAATAATTACCAGGGCAAATATCCCAAAAGCAATGCCTGCATGTTTCATGCCCTTTTTCTCTGTGGGCGTGAGTTGTGCGGATTTCTGAGAAAGCTCAGCAACCTTCTCCATTCCATCGAAACCAGCTGCACGGGGGATGGTGAATCGCCGGACAACGAATGCCCCTACTATACCCAGCATGATGGTGGAGGCGATCATGAAATACCAGTTGGCGGTGGCAGCCACTTCCAGGGGTGGATCCATGGCAGAAGTGATCTGGGTGCTGATGCCTGCTAAAAGGACATCAGTACCTGCTATAAAAAAGTTAGCCGTAAATCCGGCCGTGGCCCCGGCATAACCGGCAATGAGTCCGGCAATGGGATGATAGCCCAGCTGCATGAAGATCAGTGCTGCGATGGGGGGTACTACCACCACCCCTGCATCAGATCCAATATTTCCACAGGCTCCGATGATGAAGATCACAGGAAAGATAATACGTTTGGGAGTGGCAAAGGCCATTTTTCGCATGATCACTTCCAGCAAACCGCTCTGCTCGGCGATGGAAACCCCCATCAGCATTACAAGAACCAATCCCAGGGGGGCAAAATGGGCAAAATTTGTCACCATGTTTTCCAGGAACCATCGCAGGCCTTCGCCCGACAAGAGATTATTCACTTCGATATTTCGTCCACCGGGATCAGTAACCGAAACATTCAGAAAACTGGTAAGGGCACTGGTGAGAATGATAAATATGCATATCCAAACGAAAAGCCAGAAGGGGTGTGGCAGCTTGTTACCTGCATTTTCAACCCAGCGAAGTATTCCCTTGGCCTGGGGAAGGCTATCAGATGCTTTCTTATTCATTTATTGTAGATTAGGCCGCTAAAATGGGAAAATTTCCTGAGATGAGCTATAATTT
>CBDUPM010000013.1:0-14419 GCA_965369105.1 uncultured Bacteroidales bacterium
CTCATCCGGCCAGTGTAAAGGAGTGGAATCAATTCCATTGAGCCTGAGAAAATCAGAGGTGCCAAAAGTGGCAAACAAATTATATCCTTTTTCCTGAAGAAGTCTGCAGCTGTTTACCAGCTCAACCTTTGAGCGCATCGGTCCGGTGGATAATAATATATTTTTCTTTGGAATAGTATATCCAACAGAAAGCATGGATTTTAAAACAGCTTCATAAAAAGTATCCCCGATGCAACCCACTTCACCGGTGGATGCCATATCTACACCCAGTATCGGGTCAGCCTGCTTCAATCGGGAAAAAGAAAACTGCGGTGCTTTAATTCCAATATAATCGAGTTCGAAAGTGGATTTAGATGGCTTTTCAACCGGAACTTTTAACATCACTTTAGTAGCCTGTTCAATGAGATTGGATTTCAAAACTTTTGAAACAAAAGGCATAGACCTTGAAGCCCTCAGGTTACATTCAATAACTTTTATATCATTGTCTTTTGCCAGGAATTGCATATTGAAAGGTCCGGTTATATTCAGAGCTTTCGCCAGGTCCCTGGCAATTCGTTTAATCCTTCTGGCTGTTTCAAAATATATCTTCTGAGGAGGGAATACAATGGTAGCATCCCCTGAATGGACCCCTGCAAATTCAACATGTTCAGAGATGGCATAAGCGAACAATTCGCCTTCTTTTCCTACTGCATCAATCTCAATTTCCTTGGCCTGCTCTATAAACTCAGAAACAACAACCGGGTATTGCTTGGATACATGGGCGGCCAGTTTCAGAAAATGCTCCATTTCATCCCGGTTTGAAACCACATTCATGGCCGCTCCGGATAAAACATAGGAAGGTCTGATCAGCACAGGAAAGCCAACGGTGTCAACAAATTCATTTATCTCACTCAAACTTGTCATCTCCTTCCAGCGGGGCTGGTCGATTCCAAGTTTATCAAGCAACATGGAAAATTTATGACGATTTTCAGCATTATCAATCGACTCCGGTGAAGTCCCTAAAATATGCACTTTTTGTTCGTGCAATCGCATAGCCAGATTATTGGGAATTTGCCCTCCCATGGAAATGATTACTCCTTTCGGGTTTTCCAGGTCAACAATATCCATTACCCTCTCAAAAGAAAGTTCATCGAAATATAAACGGTCACAAACATCGTAATCGGTACTAACGGTTTCCGGATTGTAATTGATCATTACGGATCTGTAACCCTCTTCATTCACAGTATTCAGTGCATTTACCGAACACCAGTCGAATTCAACCGAGCTACCTATGCGGTAAGCTCCTGAACCCAGAACGATTACGGATTTATGGTCGTTTTCAAAAATTATATCATGTTCTTTTCCGCTGTAGGTGAGATACAGGTAATTGGTTTGAGCAGGGTATTCAGCAGCTAGGGTGTCTATCTGTTTTACATACGGAACAATACCCTTTTCTTTTCGGTATTGTCTTACTTTAAATATATTTTCAGTGAGATTATCCTCACCTAATATTAAACGACCAAGCTGGAAATCAGAGAATCCGTATTTTTTAGAATCATATAAAAGGGAGAGGGGCAGATCCTTTAAAGATTTATATTTAATCAGCTGTTGTTTGATATCAAATATTTTCTTCAACTTGAAAAGAAACCAGTTGTCAATTTTTGTCAGATCATGAATTTCATCCACACTCATTCCTTTTTCAAAGGCCTCCGCAATAGCAAAAATCCTCATATCGGTAGGAACTTCAAGCTCGGTCAGTAATTCCTGGTATTCCAGGTCATGATTGGCAACAAATCCATGCACCCCCAATCCAATCATCCGTAATCCTTTTTGGATCGCTTCCTCAAAGGTCCGTCCAATGGCCATAATTTCACCCACCGATTTCATGGCACTGTCAATATGCTTGGAAACGCCAATAAATTTATTGAGGTCCCAGCGGGGAATCTTCACTACAATATAATCCAGTGAAGGTTCAAAAAATGCCGGTGTCGTTTTGGTGATGGAGTTTTTAAGTTCATGCAAACCATATCCAAGGGCAAGTTTTGCCGCAACAAAAGCAAGAGGATATCCCGTGGCTTTGGAGGCGAGTGCGGAAGATCTGGATAACCTGGCGTTGACCTCTATTACACGATAATCTTCAGAATCGGGATCCAGTGCGTATTGTACATTGCATTCCCCAATGATTCCAATATGGCGGATCAGTTCAATGGAAATTTTTCTTAGTTTATGGTATTCGTTGTTTGATAAGGTCTGGGAAGGAGCCACAACAATGCTTTCACCCGTATGAATTCCAAGAGGATCAAAATTTTCCATATTACATACGGTAATACAGTTATCATACTGGTCTCTTACTACCTCATACTCAATTTCTTTCCATCCTTTCAGCGATTCTTCCACCAGTATCTGGTTGGAATAAGAAAAAGCTTTATTGGCCATCTGATCCAGTTCTTCTATATCAGAACAAAAACCACTTCCTTGCCCTCCAAGAGTATAAGCAGCCCTGATGATAATGGGGAACCCGATTTCTTTGGCAGCTTTTTTTGCCTCTTCAACATTGGTAACGGCAACCGACTTGGGGGTCTTAATGCTCTTTTCACCTAATTTACCTACAAAATTCTCCCGGTCTTCCGTATCCATTATGGCCTGAACCGGTGTTCCCAGAACCCTTACATTATACTTTTTCAGAACTCCGGATTCAAAAAGCGCAATTCCACAATTCAATGCCGTCTGTCCTCCAAATGATAACAGGATGCCATCGGGTTTCTCTTTTTTAATTACTTTCTCAACGAAATAAGGAGTTACCGGGTTAAAGTAAATTTTATCCGCAACTCCCTCACTTGTTTGAACAGTAGCAATATTAGGATTAATTAAAACCGTTTCAACACCTTCTTCTCTAAGTGCTTTCAGGGCCTGAGATCCCGAATAATCAAATTCACCTGCTTCTCCGATTTTTAAGGCTCCTGATCCCAGAAGTATGATTTTCTTTATTGTTTGATCCATGAATTGAAAGGCTTAATTTAAAATTTCGTAAAAATAATCATATATGAACAAACGGCCACATAAATTTTTTTCTTTAAAAATCATCCGCCTGTGATTGGCATTGAAATTTAAATGGCTGAAAACAGGGGTAGATTGATCAAATACCCTGTTGTTTTTTATCTTTGTGAAGCCTGCTAATTTTTTTATGTGTCCCGGTCTTATATTATTGTTTTAACATCCTGTTTAACTGGTAAATACGGCCGAAATCCGGTTTCTCACCCTACTTAAAACCAAAATTGTCCAGCAAAACTACAATTATTTTTTATAAAAATTGCTTTTTATCATAATAAATGTATAAATTTGCAAAGAAAATGTATAAATATACATCATGAAAAACAAGAGTGAAAGATTATTGCAAATCAGAAAGCTGATTGCATCAGAAAAAATCAGCAGCCAGGAAGAAATGCTCAGTCTTTTAAAAGAAAAAGGATTTTCAATGACCCAGGCAACTCTTTCGAGGGATTTAAAATACCTGAGAGTGTCGAAAGTGCATGATGAAGAAAAGG
Source organism: uncultured Bacteroidales bacterium (assembly GCA_965369105.1). GTDB lineage: Bacteria > Bacteroidota > Bacteroidia > Bacteroidales > JAGLSB01. Next base: position 3,525 of record CBDUPM010000013.1, read on the forward strand.
GATATATTTATTATCTCTCAGAAATGGAACAGCCAGAAGGATATACGCCTTGGTCCGGATTCCTGATTGAAGGATTTGTTTCCCTTGAATTTGCCCAGGGACTGGGTATAATGAAAACCCTTCCCGGATATGCAAACAGCATTGGTTCTGCCATTGATTCTATGAATCTACATGAAATTGCAGGGACCATTGCCGGGGATGATACCATTGTGCTTATTCCCCGTGACGGATCCAGAAAAACTGATATTGTTAGCCAATTAGCCCGGGTGATACCCGGTATTTAATACAAATGATTATGGTAAAGTTTATTGTAAGAAAAGCAGAGGAAATTGACCTTGTGCATGTGGAAGCCATTGTTGAAGGAATTATCAGGGCATCTCAACAAAAGGGGACGGGTATTGCCGTAAGAACGAATGATTATATAGCAAAAAAAATAGTAGAAGGAAAAGCAGTGATTGCCATTACAGACTCCGGAAAATGGGCCGGTTTCTGTTATATTGAATCATGGGGACATAACAAATATGTGGCTAATTCCGGACTGGTTGTGGATTCTGTTTTCAGGGGACAGGGACTGGCAAAAGCCATAAAGAAAAAAGCCATGGTATTGTCTTTCGAAGTGTTTCCGGGAGCACGATTGTTTGGCTTAACAACCAGTCTGGCCGTAATGAAAATCAACAGCGACCTGGGCTATCAACCCGTCACTTTTTCTGAACTTACAGATGACGATGAATTCTGGAAAGGTTGTGAATCCTGTCCGTATTATGATATTCTCGTACGGACGAGAAGGTCTCACTGTCTCTGTACGGGTATGATAAAAAAGCAGGAAAAAACCGTTGAGGAATTGAAAAGCCAGCAGCAAAAGTCGGAAAGAATTGATTTTAAATAAAATATAAACCAAAAATACCCGTGTAATTCTAAGCGGGTTAAAAATAAGCATCCTGATGGAAAAAATAGTTTTAGCATATAGCGGGGGTCTGGACACCTCTTTTTGTACCCGGTATTTAACAGATGAAAAAAATTATGAGGTTCATACAGTCCTGGTAAATACCGGGGGGTTCGACAAAGAGGAACTGAAGCTTATTGAGAAAAAGGCTATACAATATGGCTCGGCAAAACACGTGGTTATTGATGCCCAGGATAAGTATTATAAAGATTGCCTGCGATTTTTAATTTATGGAAATGCCTTACGTAACCGGAATTATCCTTTATCAGTAAGCTCAGAAAGAAGTTTCCAGGCCATGGAGGTAATCAAATATGCCGAAAAAGCCGGCATTAAGACCATTGCTCACGGATCAACAGGAGCCGGAAACGACCAGGTAAGGTTTGAATCAATTGCACTGATTTTCTCACCGAACATTCAGATTTTGGCTCCCATTCGCGACCTTTCCATTAGCCGGGAGGATGAAATAAAATACCTGGCCGAAAAAGGACTGAGCTATGTGGCGGAAAAAGCTAAGTATTCTATTAATAAAGGATTGTGGGGAACCAGTGTAGGGGGAAGTGAAACTCTGACATCTCACCAGGAGTTACCGGAGGAAGCTTATCTTGATCCACTTGTAAAAACAGGAACCCTGACTATCAGTCTGGAATTTCTGGAGGGAGAAATTTCATCCCTGAATGGAAAAAAGTATCACAATAAGGTAGACTTAATTAAAGATCTTGAGAAAATAGCCGCCCCCTGGGCCATTGGCAGGGATATTCATGTGGGCGACACAATTATTGGAATAAAAGGCAGGGTTGGATTCCAGGCTGCAGCTGCATTGATCATTATTGATGCTCATTATCATCTCGAAAAGCATGTTCTTTCGAAATGGCAGCAGACATGGAAAGAACAACTTGGCAACTGGTACGGAATGTTTGTTCATGAAGCCCAGTTCCTTGATCCGGCCATGCGTGATATTGAAGCCTTCCTGGAAAGCTCGCAAAGATATGTTTCCGGAAAAGTGGAAATCCGACTCAGACCCTATCATTTTTCCATCATGGGAATTGAAAGTGAAAAAGACCTGATGAATGCAAAATTTGCCAAATACGGCGAAGAGAACCTTAGCTGGAAAGGGGAGGATGTAAAAGGTTTTACGAATATAATTTCAAATGCAAACCGGATTTTTTACCAGGTCAATAAAGAAGAAAAAGAAAATATTTAAAGCATATAAATTTCAAATATGAAATTAGATAAAAAAATTGCCATCATTGGCAGCGGAAATATTGGAACTGCACTTTATAAAGGGATGGTTTCAAACGGGCAAGCCTCATCGGCTTTTACGCTTACCAGGCGAAGACTCGATCGCCTGGATGAAATGAAGGAAGAAGGAGCAAGTGTTACCAGCGACAATATTAGCGCGGTAAAAAATTCTGATATCATTATCCTGACCGTTCTGCCCAAACAACTTTTATCCGTTCTGAATGAAGTAAAGGGAGCTCTGGATTCTTCCAAAATCCTGGTTTCAGTTGTTACCGCTTATAGTATTACGGAGATTAAAGAGAAGACAGATAATAAATGTCCGGTTATTCTGGCCATGCCCAATACCGCACTGGCAGTCGGAGAATCTATGACTTGCATGGCCGCAGACAAAGAAGATGTGGAAAGTCTTAACCTGGTTTCAGAATACTTTGACCTGGTGGGTGAGGTGCTGAAAATACCGGAAAGACTCATTGGAAGTGCCACGATCCTGGCCGCCTGCGGAGTAGCATTTTTTATGCGCTATATCCGGGCTGCTTCCCAGGGAGGAATACAGGTGGGATTCCATGCAGAAGAAGCTCAGCTGATTGCTGCCCAAACGGCTAAAGGAGCCAGTAAACTTTTACTTGCGACCGGAAATCATCCTGAAACGGAAATAGATAAGGTTACCACTCCTATGGGCTGCACTATTGCGGGCCTGAACGAAATGGAGCATAATGGTTTAAGCTCTGCCCTGATCAAAGGAATCGTAACCTCTTATAATGAACTAAGTAAATTGAAATGACCGAAGATATTCATAAGGAAGCTCTGAACTTATTAAAGCAAATCATTGCTATACCTTCACTGAGTGGAGAAGAAGATCTGTTAGCCTCATTTTTGAAAAAATATCTGGAAAAGAAATCTTTTTTGGTCCACAGGAAGGATAATAATCTGTGGGTCGAATCCATTATCGATGAAACTTTACCTACCATTCTTCTGAATTCACATATGGATACGGTAAAACCTGTTGCGGGCTGGACAAAGGACCCTTTTCTTCCTGAGGAAACGGAAGAATTCATTTACGGACTGGGTTGCAGTGATGCCGGAGGCAGCCTGGTTTCATTGATTTTCAGCTTTATAGAACTTTCAAAAATTAATGATAGAAAATATAACCTGGTTTTACTTATTTCTGCGGAAGAAGAAAATTCAGGCAAAAAAGGAATTTCAAAAGCTATAAAGAAAATCAGGAAATTTGACCTGGCTATTGTGGGAGAGCCTACAGAACTGAATATGGCTGTTTGTGAACGGGGACTCATAGTGATTGATTGTTATGCTAAAGGAAAGTCCGGACATGTAGCACACAGAAACGGAGAGAACGCTATTTTGAAAGCAATCGAGGATATCAGGATCTTAAATGAATTGGATTTTGATAAAAATTCTGATTTCCTGGGGAAGGTTCAACTGGAAGTGACGCAAATCAATGCAGGTTACCAGCACAATGTTATTCCCGATCAGTGTCACTTTGTTATTGATGTCAGAACCAATGAGCACTACTCTAATGAGGAAGTTGCCGCCTTTATTCAGAGCCGTGTAAAATCTCAGATCCAACCCCGTTCTTTCCGGCTGCGTTCTTCATTTATTGAACCCGGTCATCCGCTGGTTAAAAAAGCGGAAGAAATGAATATCCCGACCTTTGGGTCAAAAACCATGTCCGATCAGGCATTAATTCCCACCCCGTCTGTAAAAATCGGGCCCGGGAACTCCACCCTTTCGCATAAAGCGGATGAACATATAGAAAAACTTCAGATAAAGAAGGCTATCGAATTATATTATAACATTTTAAAAGATTTTAAATTCTGATGAAACTCTGGGAAAAAGGAATAGAAACCAAACAGCTGGTAATGGATTTTACTGCCGGAAAAGACAGGCTTCTGGATTTGCAGATTTCATCCGAAGATGTGATAGCTTCCATGGCCCATGTGAAAATGCTTGAAAAAACCGGACTTGTCAGTTTGAACGATAAAAACCGGCTTTTACAGGAACTCCTGGCTGTATATGAGCTTATTCAAAAAGGTGAATTCCGGATAGAAGATGGGATGGAAGATATTCATTCACAAGTGGAAAAACTTCTGATCCTGAAACTGGGGGATGCCGGGAAAAAAGTGCATACTGCCCGATCCCGCAACGACCAGGTTATTACAGACCTGAAATTGTTTTATCGTTCTGCGATAATTTTAATGGTGGAGGAGATTAAAAATCTGGTGGAAGAACTTTTGAGTCTGAGTGAAGAACATAAAAATGTGGAAATTCCGGGCTATACACATATGCAGGTGGCTATGCCCTCCAGTTTTGGACTATGGTTTGGGGCCTGGGCTGAATCCCTTACAGAGGACTTGCAATTGTTAAGCGGAGCTTTCAGGTATATCAATCAGAATCCGCTGGGATCGGCGGCGGGTTATGGCTCTTCATTTCCAATTGACCGGGAATATACCACCCGCTTACTTGAATTTGAAGATTTGCATATAAACTCCGTAAATGCACAACTTTCCCGTGGAAAAGCAGAAAAAACCTTAATGGCAGGAATTTCGGGAGTTGCCAAAAGTCTTTCGGGAATGTCTGTGGACATGGTATTATTTATGAATCAAAATTTTGACTTTATGGGTCTGACAGATGAGTTTACAACCGGCTCGTCTATCATGCCTCATAAGAAAAATCCGGATATCCTCGAATTGATCCGGGCAAAAGCAAACCGGATCCAGGTAAAAGAGTTTGAAGTATTTTCTGTGATCAATAATTTGCCTTCAGGATATCATCGCGATTTCCAGTTATTAAAGGAAATCACCTTCCCTGCTTTGGATGATTTATTTGAAATTATCCGGATTATGTCCGCTGTACTGGAAAATATCATCATAAAAAAGGAAAATACGGCTTCAGATATATATAAATACCTGGGAACGGTGGACGCAATGAGTCAGAAAGTAATGAAAGGAATTCCTTACCGGGATGCTTACCGGGAGGTGGCTGAAGAAATTAAAAGCGGAAAGTATAAGGCAACAGAAAGATTTGAGCATAGTCACATAGGAAGCCTGGGAAATTTAGGGACAGAAAGAATCAGGAAAAAACTGGAAAATGAATGTGCCGGATTCCAGCTGGAAAAGTATAAAAACTTTCCCCAGGGTTTTATAAACGCTATTAAAAAGGAATGTAATGCCTGAGCGGGAACAATTGAAATACAGAAAGAAAATTGTGCTTAAAATTGGTTCCACTTCGCTGACACATGCGAACGGGAAACTCAATTTACTGAGGATTGATAAGCTTGCACGTGTGATAATTGACCTTCATAATGAAGGCAAGGAAATCATCCTGGTTTCGTCCGGAGCCATTGCTACCGGCGCCGGAAAAATGGGGATTGAAAAGAAACCTGAGAATAAAATAATGAAACAGGCTCTGGCAGCTATTGGACAGGCAGAGCTTATGAAAATATATGACAAATTCTTTGATGAGTATAATAAAACCATCGGCCAGGTTCTGTTAACAAAAGACGGGATTGAAAATTCTTTAAGAAGAAGAAATGCCAGAAACACCATTAATGAATTATTGAAATTGAAAGTAATCCCTGTGATTAACGAAAATGATACAGTAATCACAGATGAAATCGAGTTTGGTGATAATGATATTCTGTCCGCTACCGTTGCCTCCCTTATTAATGCAGACCTTCTGATTATACTAAGTGATATAGACGGGGTATATACCGAAGATCCCCGAAAAAATCCGGAGGCAAAACTCATTTCTAAGGTAACTGCCGGGGAAAACAATCTGGGAAAATTTATTTTTAATAATGATTCTAAATTCGGTACCGGGGGAATGAAATCAAAACTACTGGCAGCGGATACATGTATGGAAAACGGAATAGATATGGTAATTACTAACGGTTCCAACCCTAAAGTCATTTACGATATTCTGAATGGAAAAGATGTGGGTACATTTTTTACGGATAATTCTGAACCCAAAGACGTGTCATCCTACTCTCAATAGAAAGTGCAAAAGGCGCAGTGTTATACGTCCCAAAAAAATAATTATAATGAAAGAACTGATAAGCTTAGGAAAAGCTGCAAAAGCCGCATCTAAAAAGCTGGCAAACGCTTCATCTGAAATAAAAAATAAAGCTCTTGTATTTGCATCGGAGGGATTGCTTAAAAATACCGGGGAAATTCTGTCGGCAAATCGTAACGATCTTGAAAATGCGGCGATCAATGGACTGAAAGGAGCGATAATCGACAGATTAAAATTAAACGAGGAAAGGATCAAAAGTATTGCAGATGCCCTGGTTGAGTTAACTCAGCTGGAAGATCCTGTTGGGGAGGTTATCTCGATGAAAAAACGGCCCAACGGACTGAGGATCGGACAAAAAAGGGTTCCAATCGGTGTGATCGGAATGATTTATGAAGCCCGGCCCAATGTGACCGCAGATGTTTTCGGTTTGTGTATAAAAACCGGGAATGTGGTGATCCTTCGTGGAGGAAAAGAAGCATTTCACTCCAATTTTGCCATGGTGAATGTTTTACGGGAAGCGTTGAAAAAAGCAGGTTTGCCTGAGGATTGTGTTCAGCTGGTACAAAACACCGATCGGGAAAGTGCGGTAGCCCTGATGAAAATGAACGATTATCTGGATTTGCTTATTCCGAGGGGTGGAGCAGGACTGATTCAGTCGGTGGTGATGAACAGCACCGTTCCGGTAATTGAAACCGGGGTCGGGAACTGCCATGTTTATGTGGATGAGTTTGCAGACAAGCAAAAAGCAATCGATATCGTATTTAATGCAAAAACCCATCGTCCGGGAGTTTGCAATGCAGCTGAAAGCTTATTGATACATTCGGCGGTAGTTGAGGAATTCATGCCTGAGATCGCTAAAAAACTATTTACAAAAGATGTGGAAATCCGGGCGGATGAAAAAATTTGCAGTTTGGTTCCGGAAGCCAAAAAAGCCACAGAAGAAGACTGGTCCGAAGAATACCTCGATTATATTATCTCGGCAAAAATAGTAGACTCCATGGAAGACGCAATAGCTCATATCGAAAAATACGGATCCATGCATTCTGAATCTATTATTACAGAAAATTATACCCATGCCCAGAAATTTCTGGATGAGGTCGATTCAGCTGCTGTATACGTCAATGCCTCCACCCGCTTTACTGATGGTTTTGAGTTTGGCTTTGGTGCCGAGATCGGCATCAGTACCCAAAAACTGCATGCACGGGGCCCGATGGGCCTGAAGGAATTGACGACGACGAAGTATATTATTTATGGGGACGGGCAGGTGAGGTAGGAGGTTTTCTGGATTGGATTTTGCCTGATGATAAGCCCGGTAATATTGCTAAGTTCTGTCAGATCTTTTTGACAGGATTTGTGTGTAATTATAAATATCAGGAAGGACTCTTAATTATTCGATTTCAGATTTTTTGAAATCTGTTTTGCCAGTTCTTCACCGATTTTATTATAACCTACCTGGTTATAATGAATCTCATCGGTCATCCACATTTTTTTCGGAAATTTTCCCGGATCAACTTTAGCCAGATATACATTTGACATTTTTCGCGCAACACTACGTTGAACCTTCCTGACCATGTGATAACCCTCGACGGGGTGATTGATATAAAAGCCGGTGAGTACAATATAAAAAGGAACTTCCTGACCCAGTTCTTCTCTAAAACGATTTATTAAGTTTTGAAGTGCCTCCTGGTATTCGAAAGCTGTCATTTCTTTCGCAGAAATAGCGTTGGCATCGCGTTCTCCCTGGATCCAGATTATACCATCCACTTGATGTCTTACCTTATATTCTGCTTTTTTTATTTTTTTAATGGCTGGCATAAAGAGACTTAGCTTCCCAATTTCGGACCAGGTTGCCCAGCGAACCTCCGCTTTAACATGATTAGAGCTTCCACCCCTTGCAGCTGCTACAATTATGACTGAATCACCTGTAAGTTTATTTAAAGTATGGGCAAAAGCCGGAGCAATACTACCGGTATTTGCTTTCTGGAAATAGCGGTCGTTCTGCCCTACCGGGTCTTTTAATTTTAATAGCGAATCAGTTTTTTGATCATAGTCGAAACAATCTTTGAGTCCGTATTTCATCGATGTCCTGCTATCTCCCTGACCTACAGCATTACTTTGTCCTGCAATCACAAATAGTTTTTTTTGTCCAAAGCTTGTTAAGGACTGAGTCAGGAGAAGAAATGCAATCATTGCATAAATTTTAATCTTTGAAATCAGCATTTTTGAATTATTTTATTGGATTTGTAAAATTTAAGTCCACTACCGATAAACCCCATTTAGGTATTTCAAGTTTCAATGTTCCGTCTTGACGATTCACTTCAGGTTTATTACCAAATAAAACAGTTTCCCCTTGCCATTTTCCGGAAGAAGAAATTTTGGATAAATCAATGGTTATTTGTCCCTCTCCCTCAGAAGGAGATTGGTTCAATGCAATTAAGAAAAGATCCTTTTTATCTTCTGATATGGCTGATATGTATTCGATATTTGGATTATCACATTGGATGATTTCTGACAGTAATAACAGTTCTGCATCTTTCCCAAAAATTTTTCCAGAAGCGTATCCGTATGATATATGAGGTCCTACTTTTGGGGTCATAAAACCACCCGGAAACTCAATTTGACCGTTTGAACGATAATGGGCCTCTGATATCAGGTAATCAGTTATCCATCCAATTTGCCAGTAAGCATGCCAGGGGAAAGCATTTGCCCTGGCCTCTTTTCTGTTCAAATTACTCCAATAATAAATGCTTTTACCACTCTCCGGATCCACATAGGCATTTCTACCACGAGCGGCTCCTCGTGCCATGGTGATAAACAATTCCTCATGGGTATATTCATAAATTCTTAAAAACAAACCGGCAAAACTCGAAATCATGATAGGACCGCTGCTTGCCGTTCCACGAATATGTTCTACGCTTAATCCGACCTGATTTATCTGCCAATCTTCAAACTTTTCACCATTGACCAGCTTTTCTTTTTTACTTGCTATGGGATGTGTGAAAATTGAAGTGGAATAAACTTTAGCGGCTTCGATTGCAGCATTTTTATAAACATCATTTCGGGTAATGTCGTATAATTCTAAAAATGCCTGAGAACACTGGGCAGTAGCAAAATCCCAAATATTCCGGGCATCTCCGCAAACCCCCAAATAGAATCCATGGTTTACCCCGTTTTTAATTAACCATTGTGCACCCTTTTCAGCATTTGCCAAATACTGTTTATCTCCGAGAATTTTATAGGCAACTAAAAAGCCATACCAGGTAGGCCGATAATCTTTTAGGTCCGGGAAACTTAACTGGTGACTAAAACGGTCGTAAGCGACATCGAAACTACCATCCTTATGCTGCCAGTCTTGTAATTTTTTAACAGCAAGTCTCATCCGGTCTTTTAATTCATCATCATCCGGATTAAAAAGCAGCATATTTCCGATTTCAACAATGGTATAATATGAGGTAAAAAGAGGTTCAATCCAGTTTCCTTTTTCAGATTCAACGCCATCAGGATATGCATATTCTCCCAGGGCTGCCCCTTGAAAAAACCGGTTGAAGTTTGTTGTTGTGCTAATTTATAATTTCGAACATATGGAATTCGGCTTTCCATGACTGAATCATTTCCCGCTTCCGCAATCATTAACATTGTTCCTGCATCCGCTATCTTTGATCCATTAGCCCCAATCTCATATCCCATTGATTCCCAGGTTCTCCAGGAAGACCTTTTATCATCCCGCAAAAATACCTGTAATCGACCAACTCGTTCTGATAAAGACATTTCACTATTTTGAATTTCAAGCAAGCCGGGTAATTCGTAAATATCTTCAACTACATGACTAAAGACCGGGAACCAATCTTTGTCCTGGATTGAATACCGAAACCAAAAAGAAACCGATTCCCCAACATCCAGTTTTGAACCTTCCTGTCCTAAAACCGGGTTATAAATTGACGGACATAATTCATTGTGGCGGTTAACTAAAGTCATGGCAACCTTATTGTGCATTCGGGTGGATTTATCATATTCCCATGGATCTGCCGCTGTCCCGGGCTCAGGAACCACTGCAATGGTTATTTTATTTTTGGTGGTCAACATCGGACTTAGTGTCATTGTGTTTCTTTCTGTTGCATAGCAAGGAACAGCCGGGATACCCATACTATAACGTTTGGCTAATTGGAAATTTTTCTGAATACCAGTACCATACCAATTTCCCGGGATCATACCCCAATCCAGTTCAGCCGTATCAATTACCGCAATTGTTGGACTGCCAATGGAATAACTTCCTTTTTCTTTACAGGTAAGTTTTATATGAACTAAAATATCCGAAGGGTAATTGGGGTCAATTCTCCATAAAGACTCAACATCGGCTACTCTCAATGATTTTTTAAAAATTATTGATCCATCCTCCTGTTGGATGGCCTCATCAGGATAGAAAGTAAAAGCCCTTCCTTCTAAATCCTCCTGTACTCTTCCATAATCTATATGACCATTATATACATATTTTAAAATATCGTAATAGCCTTTTGGATTAGATAGATTTTTATCGCCAGTTTTAATTTTAAAAATATGCCATCCATCACTTTCTTTTGACCATGAAATGTTGATTTTTCCGGATGTAAGATGAATGAGATCTCCGGTTTCCAAACTGCTTTGCTTTTCAGTTTTAATGCAGGAAACCATAAACAAGATCGAAATT
>CBDUPM010000014.1:0-14243 GCA_965369105.1 uncultured Bacteroidales bacterium
AATCATCGAGGGCTACGGCCTGACCGAAGCGAGCCCGACGTTGACGCTGAATCGACCGGACGCGTTCCGCTTTGATACCGTCGGAAAGCCACTGCCGTCCGTGCAGCTCAAACTCGCCGAAGACGGCGAAATTCTGGTGCGCGGCGAGAGCGTTATGCATCAATACTGGAACCACCCGGAGCAAACCGAAAGGTACTGGATTCCGACGGCTGGCTAAGAAGCGGGGATGTTGGAAATTTTGATGAAGGATTTGAAGAAGAATTTCTGGACAGTCTGGAAGCTACTTTTAACAATGTTTCTACCTTAAAGGGAAGCTACAGGTCATATATTCCGACTAAAGTTTACATTGGTGGGGCGGTATTTCCTCATCCCAGGTACAGTTTCGGCCTTCTGTCGCGTACGGATATATACAACGGGAGAATGAAGCAACAGTTTACGGCTTCCATAAATCTCTACCCCATAAACATGATAAGCACAACGCTCTCATATTCTTTACTTCAGGGAAAATATAGTTCATATGGCGTAGGGCTGGCCTTGAGGGCATTTCCCTTTAATATGTATTTGCTGGCAGATTTTGGACCTTCACTTGAACTATATACCATTGAGGATGTCCCCCTGGGTTTACCCCTTGATTTCCGCAATATCAATTTGAAAATCGGAATGAATATTATGGTAGGGGGACCAAAACGTAAGTCAAAAGCCCCCGTATATGATTTACCCCTGATCGATTAGCTTGAATAATCTTTTGGGATTCCTGTTGGAATAGGTATTTTTGGAGACAAATTCAGTGACTATGTTTTTCAGAATATTACTATTTATATTAATAGGCTATTTTATTATTTCATTTTTCAGAAAACTATTTGCGGTTGGATCGGGTCCCCGAACCAGCAGTTATAATAAATCTGCCTCCAAAAAGGAAGGGGATATAACCGTTGAAGAACCCGGAAAAAAGACGAAGGGTTCCATTAATAAAGATGAAGGAGAATATATTGATTACGAAGAGATTGATTAATTAACAACCCCCGGCAACTCTTTTCTTTTCCTTAGTCTTTTTTATCACAGGCTTTACCGGAACCGCTGTTTTTGCAGTATTCGTTTCTACTTCTCCTCCAAGGGCCATGGATGCTCCTTTTCTGAAATTGTATTTGGCAATTTCCTCGTCAGGACTGGTTTGAGAAGGGGGGACGGGATTCATTATTACCTCTGCCCAGTAATTTAACCCACCCTGAAGAATATAATTATTCTTATAGCCTAATTGCCTGGTAATCATCCAGGCTTCATTTGATTTCAGAGTGCCATTTGAGTAAAATACATTGGTTTTTTCATTCTGATTTATCAGATCTGAGTACTCATCAGAGAGAATATCAGAAAGAGGTATGTTAATTGCACCCGGTAAGCTGAACTTGTCAAATTCATCCGGGTTTCTGACATCAATCAGCTGAAGGATCGGATCTTTTTCAATAAGCATCTCAGCGATATTGTCAGGATGAACATAAGGTTCATAGCTAACAGCCTCCTCCAGTAATTCCTCTGCCGTTAGTTTATATTGCTTCGTGGTATTGGACGGTACAGCTGCGATTATCAACGCTAACGGAACGATAAATGATGCTAATATTAATCTTGAATTCATAATTTAAAATTTAAAGATTGTATTTTAATATTCTTTTCTGGGAAATTTCTTTTCTGCCCATTCTCCAACCCAAAACATGCCAAAAGCTGTCAGAACTATAACCATGGCCATTATCCCATCTTTAAGACCCATAAATTCACTTATTTTGGGTATTCCCAGGTAATTGGCCATATAGATCTCATCCCAAAGGGCATATCCTTCTGCAAAAATAAAGATACCTATAACGAGTCCGACTACAAAAACCATTGCATCAATTTTTCCTATGGAAGCTGCACAAAAACTGGTTCCGGGACAAAACCCGCCTAGTATAAATCCTGCTCCCATAATGACACCTCCTGCAATGGCCGATGTGAGATAAGTCGGGTTGATGTAAATCAGGCTCAGGTCTATCCATCCAAAGAGGCTGAAAAAGAGTAATCCTAACATGGCTGTAATTCCACCGGTAAAAAATACTTTCAGTACTACGGTGTCATATCCGTAAAATACACCCGCAAGTTTTCTGCTGGATGAAAATCCGGCACTTTCTAAAACAAATCCAAATCCGATACCGATTAAAAATGCAAGAAGTAAATTCGTATCCGGACTGATAATTTCATATGCTGCTAAAGGTCCCATAATCAAATCTTTTTTTTTAATTAAATCCAGTTTTTTCTAACAAAATAGGCAAGAGCAAACCCGGTTCCGAATATTGCTGCCATTGTAATAATTCCACCAAGAGACATAACAGCCATTCCGCTTAATGCTGATCCGCTGGTGCAGCCTCTTCCCAATTGTGATCCAAATCCAAACAGAATTCCTCCGATAAGCGCAAATACAAGTCTTCTGCGGGAAGTTATTTTAGGAGAATGTTCAACTTTCAGTTTCAATCTGCCCGAAAGGGATCCACTCAGAAAGCCTCCTACCAAAACTCCCATCATTTCAAAGACCAACCATGATTTCATTGGTTTTGGGTGAGAAGATTTGTATTCAGCATAGTATTCCGTCTTTTCAACATGCTCGGGAGCAACAGCATCCACTGCGGTAACGATTGTACTCTTTATTGCACCGCTTGCACCCAGCCCTCGTCCTGAAACATAAAAAGCTGTCAATAGCACTAAACCCAGCAATACTCCCGCGAGATAGGGATTCATGTAGGATTTTGATTTTAATTTTTTCGTTGTCATTTCTATTTTTTATATAATCTTAATATAACCACCGGCTTTCTTGTCCGGCAAAAGTAAGGATAAACCTTAATAATATTCCACCAAAAATAACCAGGACTGCAGGTACAAGGACCGGTATTTTAAATTTCCATAATTCAAGAACTTCAAGAATTCCCGGAAGAACCATTCCCATAAACACCACTAAAACCCAGAAGGCTGCTGTATAAGGACCACCAAGGAATAAGTTAGCCGCATCAATCTGAACCTGCGTACTGGCAAGGAAGCCCATAAATATGTGAACAATCAAAAATAATTCAATCCCTATAAAAATTAAGTCCACACGGGAAAAGTTTTTCTTTTCCAGTTCCGTTTTTGCAAAAATTATATTCATTGCAGCCCCGGTTGAGAGTCCGGATGTCAGAAACAAAGGCCCCAGTATGGAAGTATTCCAGAGTGGCCGGGCATTAAATGCAGAAAATAATATTCCTGTATACATCCCTAATATTAAGGAATATACAATCATCAACCATGCAAGGACCATTTTATAACGGGTGAAAAATCCTTCTACTGTATCAAGCCAGCTAAAAGGCCACTTAAAACCCGGGAAAACTTTTTTCAGATGAATGGCTGCCCAGATAAAAGATAAGGGTGTTATTACCAGCAGGACCCAGGCTCCCCATGACATTGGCGACTCAAGTCGAACCGTGGTGTAGAGCCTCCAGAAGTAAGCCTTATGATTCAAGTCAAGGAATAAAGCTCCAAGGCCGATTAAAAGTATAAACGGAACAATGAGGGGAGTTTTTTGAACGGCCATAGGAAATTCCTTTTCTTTTCCCCTGATAGTATAGAATGCCGCGAAAAATAAAATTCCTGCAGCCAGGCCCCCAAGAAATAGATATAAGGGAATTTCCCAGTGCCAGATATTTAACTGGGGATCAATTTTTGGATTTAACCTGCCGCTTGTTATAAGTTCTTCTCTCATAATTTAAATTTTCTTTTAAATGAGAAAATATAGTTGAGGCTCAGTTCCGGCTTCTGGAATAAGCGTCTTGTATTTCCTGGTTTTTAGTTTTTCAGATACTTCACTTTTCGGGTCGTCAAGGTCCCCAAAATAAAGACATTTTGTTGGACAGGCTTCCACGCATGAAGGAAGCTGGCCTTTTTTTACGCGATGGACACAAAAAGTGCATTTATCAACATGTCCTTCAGGATGAGGATAGCGGGCATCGTACGGACAGGAAGCAATACAGGCTCCACAACCGATACATTGGTTGGGAGTAACCAGTACGATTCCACCCTCAACAATATGACTGGCGCCGGTTGGGCAACAACGGACACATGGAGAATTGTCACAATGATTGCATCTTTCTGAACGGATTTCCATCTCTAATTGAGGGTAAGTTCCATCCGTTACTTCCACAATCCAGTCGCGGCAATATCCAATTGGAACATTATTTTCAGTCTGACATGCGATGACACAATCGGAGCATCCCACGCATTTTTTTGTATCTATTGCCATTGCGTATCTCATATCTTGGCCTCCTCTGGTTTTTCAGTTAAAAAGCTGACGAAATTTCCCCTCATTCCGGTTCCCCCCATAATCGGGTCTTCCATTACGTTGCTTATCAATTGAGTATCGCTGGCTCCTTTCCCATAACATTTGGTAAGTTGTTTCTGCTCATGACCAAATCCGTGAACCATATAAACAGAGTCCCATCTTATTCTTTCGGTTACTCTGACTTTTATCGGAAATGTCGATATAATTCCTGCCTGGTTAATCAACCACACCGGCTGTTCATTTTTCAATCCCCACTCTTTGGCAACTTTTGGGTTTACCCATAATTTATTTTCATCCATCAGATCAGTAAGATTCGGGTTGTTGGATGTTCTGCTGAATGTATGCATTGGAGCCCTTCCGTAATTCAGGCGATAAAATCCTTCCGGTGGCTCTGGATGTTGGGTGAATTCCGGCATGGCATCAAATCCTTCCTCAGCAAAAGTTGTTGAATAAAGTTCGATTTTACCTGTATTCGTATTGAATTCAATTTCTTCATTTTCAGCAAAGTACAGGTCGTCCCATTCCCGGTCCCAGGTTTTAACCCCGATTTTTTGCATTTCTTCAAGAGATGATCCTATTTCTTTTAATTGCCAATCAAGCATTTCTTCGATATCCTTATAGGGAACATATTCACCTATTCCTAACTTCCCGGCCAGCTGTTTGGCCATCCACCATGCCGGTTTGGTATTATATTTTGGTTCAAGCGCAGGCATCCTGAGGGCAATTGCCGGTTTACGATGAGGACTCACCCTGATTGCATCATAGCGTTCAAGATAGGTACATTCAGGAAGCACTACATCGGCATAGCTCACGATCTCCATCGGCATTGTATCGACCACTGCTATAAATTCCAGATTTTTAATAGCGGTAATGGTCTTTTGGGTATCGGGCAGGGTATTTATCAGGTTGGTACCATTTACAAGCCACATTTTAAAATTACAAGCCCTGTCGATAGAAGGGATAGTGGCATCGCACACTCCGGAAGCCAGGGTTTCATCGGCAAGATTGTATTTTCCCGGGAATGCATCTCTCCATGACCTTTCGGGTTTTGGAAATTCGGGATGAGGAAATTCAGGAAGGTAAGCCTTTTCCGGTGCGTAAAATCCTCCTCTTCGTCCCCATGAACCCAGAAGAGCATTGAGGATTGCTACCGCTCTTAACCTTTGGGTATCGTCTCCGTACCAGGTTACATGGCGCCCGGGATGGATAATTACAGAGGGAGAGGCGTCTGCCATTTCCTTGGCGGTTTTCCTGATTACATCAGGTTTTATTGTTGTTATCCCATATGCCCATTCGGGAGTTTTGTTCTTTACATGCTCTTTAAGGTATTCTAATCCAAAAGTATATTTCTCTACATATTCCTTATCGTACCATTCCTCTTCGAGTATTACATGTATCCACGACAGTAATAATGCCAGGTCAGTGGATGGTTTGATGGGTAACCAATACTTGGATTTCCCTGCAGCTATAGAGAAACGGGGGTCAACCGTAATAATGGTGGCGCCTTTATCAATTGCGTCCGACATTTCCTGAACCTGTCCGTTGTGCATATTTTCACCCAGGTGAGAGCCAATTAAAACCAGGCATTTCGTATCTCTTATGTCTGTCCTTTCCGGTGATCCGATCCCTTCCCCAAAAGTGTTCACAAATGCCACTTCTCTCGGACCACGGCATTGCGCATAGGAAGGAGCAGCGATATTGGATGAACCAAAGGCTTTGAGTACGTCACCAAAAAATTTCCCACCTGAACCATGTGTTAATAAGGCAATACATTCCGGGCCATGTTCCCTGGCAATCCTTTTCATATTCTCTGCAACCAGATCAAGAGCTTCATCCCAACCTGCTTCTCTGAATTTATACTCCCCTCTTTCCCCTGTTCTGATCAGGGGCGTTTTCAGCCTGTCAGGATCGTTATACATTCCAACTCCACCAGTACCCCTGGGACAAAAACGACCATTACTATGCTGATCTTCCTGGTTTCCAATAATTTTCCATAAATGACCTTCATTGGTTTTATAAACCCATCCGGCACATTTCCAGAAACAAATTTCACAATAGGTTGGAGTCCGCTTTAGATTTATGGTCAAAAGATCCGCATTTTTACTGATGTCGCTAAAGTCATCTATGTATTTGCATGCTCCAAGTCCAACAGTCATTCCACCCACGCCAATGGCTGATAATTTTAAAAACTGTCTTCGGTTTGTTTTACCAGAATTCTTAGGCATAATGTTTATTTTCAGTCTGTTATTAGAATAACGACGCAAATGTATAAAAAATATAAAAATCTAGATATATAAGTAATTAGATAAAACATATGATCTAAAGCATCTGTTTCCTAAAGTGCAGTTAAAGAATAGTATACATTTATTTAGAATAATTATTTATTATTATCCTACTCTTAAAACAAGAAAATTCAAGGCGAATCAGTTTAAAAAGGAATAAAAAGAAACTCCACAATGGGGGTTTTTAAGTCAAAAACTTTTCAAAATCATCCGGCTTATTTATGTTAATGAAATTTTTATCCAAATCCGGGAATGTTGATCTTAAATCCACAATCCTGGATTCAGAATGAACGAGGAGATCCCTCATTTTTAAGTCCCCTCTTTTTATTTTTTCTTCCAGATAGCTCAGAACTGAGCTGTTAAATATGGAAATAAGTGGTTGTGGAAAAGCTTTTGAGTCTATTCCCATGCAAATGGAGCTTTTCCCGGATGCTGAAATCAGCGCCTCGACATATTCTTTACTGACAAAAGGCAGATCGCAGGCAATCACAATGGTTTTTTCAGTTTTTATTTTTTGCAGGCAGGAATAAATTCCCCCTATCGGTCCCAAATCTTTGACCTTATCCTTGATGGTCGGATACTTTAAAGATTCATAATCCGTATGGTTTGAACTGATAAAAATCTTTTCGGTAAAATATTCAAGAATCCTGAGGGGATATTCATAGAGATATTTTCCCTTATACACCATGAAGGATTTGTCTCTTCCCATCCGGGAACTTTTTCCTCCTGTAAGAAGTATACCCGAGATTTGTGTTTTTTCCACCTTGGATTTATCAGCTTATTAGTGTGCCGGAAATTATTTCAGTATACTGAGAATGGATTCTCCTGTTTTTCGGGGATTTGTAATATTAACATCTTCAATAAAGGCCTCATGAATCCCAAATTTTTCGATTACCTCAGTCAGTATCCTGTCTCTTACTGAAATAACCAGAATTCCATCATATTTTTCAAGAACTTTTTGAAAAACCTTGTACCAGATTTTCCCGGATAATTCAACCGGTCCGATTTCATCGATTATTAAAACCTTCGTCTGGCTTTTAAGGGCTTTGTATATAATATTCTCTCCTTTCTTAACTGCTACAGGGTTAAAATGGAATTTCCCGGCAGGTTTATAATCAATCCTTGGGTTCCTGGAGGATAAATGTAGCTCTGAATGGTCTTCCAGATCAATTATTTTAAAATCTCTTGAACCTGTTTCAGATGGAATGGCTTTACTTATAAAACCTTTAACATCGATTTTAAAAAGGATTAAAAAATCGTAAAGGTCTTTCAGAAACATAGTCTTTCCTTCCTCACGGCTTCCGGTAATAATAAATGTTTTCATACAATGAATGAAAATTAAGTTGGGTCGCTGTTGTTTTTCGTTTTTTTTAGTTTTTTAGTTAAGGAAGTAGCAAAAACAAAATCATTCAGTTCCTTGCAATCGGATTGCAAAATATCTTCCTTACTACCTTCCCAGTATTTCTTTCCTTCAAAAATAAAAACCACCTTATCGCCTATCTCAACGACCGAATTCATATCATGAGTATTTACGATTGTCGTAATATTAAACTCTTCTGTAATTTCCCTGATCAGGTTGTCAATTAGGCTCATCACAGAACAAATATTTTGGATTCAGAGCTATTGCCCTTGCTATGGCAACCCTTTTTTTCATCCCCCCGCTCAATTCATCCGGATACAGATTATTTGAACCAGACATATTAACTCTTTGTAAACAAAAGTTAACCCTGTCAATTTTTTCCTGTTGGTTTTGATTTGTAAACATATCAAGGGGGAACAAAACATTTTCTTCAACGGTGGATGAGTCGAATAATGCTGCGCCCTGGAAAAGCATTCCAATTTCCGTTCTTATTTGTTTTTTTTCCAGGAATGTTAATGAATTAAACTGTCGGTCATCGTACCATATTTCACCTGAATCAATATCATGCAAACCTACAATTGCTTTGAGAAGAACGGTTTTACCGGAACCGCTCTGACCAATAATCAGGTTGGTTTTTCCCTGTTCAAAATCAACCGAAACATCTTTAAGGACATAGGAATCACCGAAGCTTTTTGATATGTTTTTAACGGATATCATGAAAGAATAAGCTTGGTTAATGCGAGGTTTGCCAGCAGAACAATAATGGAACTTTGGACAACGGCTTTCGTACTGGATTTTCCTACTTCCAGGGCTCCTCCGCTTGCGTAGTATCCATGAAAGGCTGAAACCGTTACAATAATAAAAGCATAAGCCACAACTTTGGTTAATGCATAACTGATATAATGAGGATAAAAAACATATTGAATACCATAAATATAATCGGATGGGTTAATAACATCACTGATAATACATATGAGGTATCCCCCAAAGATGCCTACAAACATGCTTAACAAGGAAAGGATCGGGAAGAAAAACACTGCCGCGACAAGTTTGGGTAAAATCAGATAGCTGGCCGAATTGATTCCCATAATTTCAAGAGCATCTATTTGTTCTGTAACCCTCATGGTCCCTAGTTCAGAAGCAATGCTGGATCCCACTTTGCCAGCCAGGATCAGCGCCACCATTGTGGACGAGAATTCCAGTAATAATGAATCTCTAACTGTAACGCCAACCAGGTATCTGGGTAACAAGGGATTCTCTATATTATAGTTCGTTTGAATGGTAATTACGGCACCTACGAAAATTGAAATTATTACCACTATCCCGAATGAATTTATACCCAGTTTTTCAATTTCCCTGAGGGTTTGCTTATAATAAATTCTGTGTTTTTCAGGCTTTGCGAAAACCTTAAAAAGTAAGATAAAATATTTTCCAAACTGTTCAAAAAAGGCCATTTATTATTCTTTCCCGTAAAAATACTAATTATATGCTATTCCAACGCAGCCGCGTTGTTCTTTGTTTAAATTCATTATCTGTTGTGGAATCTACACATTTAATTCCAATCCTGAATAATTATTTATAATTTAACCAGACAATATTAGGTGTTTTGATCAGGAAATTAGGAGTTTTTATGGAATTATTTTCTTTTTTCATGGTTCTTTAACTGAATAGTTATAGTTTCGCCTGTAGTAAAACATAGATTTATGTCCGGACTTTATTCAACCCGCAAATAAAAATCAGCCCATGCAAAATCATAATTATTGTGTAATAATGGCAGGGGGTGTTGGCAGCCGTTTCTGGCCTTTAAGCCGCACTTCAAATCCTAAACAGTTTCTTGACATCCTGGGTACAGGGAAATCACTTTTAAAACAAACCAGTGACAGGTTTAAACAGATTATGCCGGCAGATCATATTTACATTGTCAGCAACAGTGAATATGCTGAGTTAATAAAGGAACAATTACCGGAAATTCCCGAATCAAATATTTTACTTGAGCCTCAGAGACGAAATACCGCGCCTTGCATTGCATATGCAGCCTTCAGAATAAAAAAAAGAGATCCACATGCAAATATGGTGGTAGCTCCCTCTGATCACCTGATAATGGATGAAAATGAGTTTTTAAGGGTTATAAGAAACGGATTAGATTTTGTCAGAGAAAACGATGCTTTACTTACCATAGGGATTCCTCCAAACAGACCTGAAACCGGATATGGCTACATACAACTTGACCAGGGAAATAAAATTGAAAATAACAATGTTCTCTTTAATAAAGTAAAAACCTTTACTGAAAAGCCTGATCTAAAACTGGCTAAAGTATTCCTGGAGAGTGGGGAATTCTTTTGGAATTCAGGAATTTTCTTTTGGTCCCTGTCAACGATCCTTTCTGCTTTCGGGAAATATTTACCCGAAATAAGTACTGCCTTTTCTGAAGGCTTTGATCTTTATGAAACTTTGGAAGAGAAATCTTACATAGAAACCACCTATGCGGAATGTAAGAATATTTCAATTGACTATGGAATAATGGAAAAGTCGGATAAAGTTTTTGTTTTGACGGCAGAATTTGGATGGTCTGATCTGGGAACATGGGGCTCATTATATGAACAATCCATCAAAGATCAGAATGAAAATTCTTTAATAGGGACTAATATTTTTCTATATGACACCAAGCAATCCCTGATAAAAGTAAGAGGTGAAAAACTTGTGGTTTTACAAGGTCTGGAAGACTTCATTGTTGTTGACAGCGAAGATGTATTGCTGGTTTGCAAGAAGGGGGAGGAGCAAAGGATTAAAAACTTTGTAAATGATGTTAAACTTGAAAAAGGAGATTTATTTATATAAAAAAAGAGGATGCATAATCTACATCCTCTGTTTTCTAATGATTTTGGATTCTAATATTCCCAAAGATCGTGTTCAAAATTGAATATTTTCATTTTAATATTTTCTGCTTCATACAAAACATCATCACCGGTAATATAATCAACCAACGATCTGTCAAATACATTAGATTCCTTTGAGATAAAGGAAGCAAACCTTCTTTGAATGAAAAGATCATCAAATGAAGTTGGTTGTGAATCATTGTTGGGGTTATATACTTCGTATTTGGCAAACAAATTTCGGTATTCAGGGAAATAAATCCAGAAAAGGACTACTCTTGAGACCTCAGGAAGAACGGTGATGTTTCCGCTTGCATCGATAATTTGTTGATTATAAACCTGGATAGGAGCCAGCCCCATAATTCTTACCCTCATGGTTGAATGTTGCTTGTCGAAAAACCATTTTTCCTTGACAAGAATTTGCTTCACCTCATCATTGTTTGGAATTACATCCCCATAAATGGTATCAGCACCTAATTTCTCAATGATTTCATCAGCAGACATCAATAATTCTGTAGTAAACATTTTATTTGGATCATCCTTATAGGCATGCAAATTACTTTCCTTAATTCCGTGCATAATCAGGCTGAAAAGGCTCATTCTCTGACCCACCGGTCTGACAGGATAATATAAATTTTGATTCATTTTTTCCCTCAGGTCAATGGTTCTCCAGATATCTTTTGACCACATAACATCAGCTTCCCTTATGGGAACATAAGGAATAGGTTTTTTCTGGGGAATATGAATTCTTTCATACACATTCATAATCGGTATCGAATCTGCTGTCATTTGCGGATTGGTAGCAGGTTGAGTTGTTTGTGTAACACCTGTATTGGTTGTTTGAGCAAAGCTACTGACACCCAATACCATGCTACATAAAACGATCAATGCGAATACGGTCCTTTTCATTATTATAAATTTTATAATATTTTCAATACGATTGAGTTAATTACCCTTGATTTACCATCAGGGCCAATTACTTTAACATCAGTCACTGTCAGGTTTCTTCCTGCAGTAAGATTTCTTATAATTTCCTGTTGGGGCTGAGTAAATTTACCTGATTTTGAAACTTCCCGCTTGGTAAAACCACCGGAAGCAACGGCAGATACAGTAAATTCAGTTACTTCAAATTTAAGGTCGAAATCAAAATCTTCCATTTCTGCTTCAACTCCGGAAGCCCGGGATAATTGGGTCAGTGTAATACCTCCCTGTGCCTTTCCGGCAATTTTTGCCACCGGATTGGGAACATCTTTCACACGGAAATCCATATCTCCCATAAATCTTTCTTTACCATCCACAGTAGCATAAGCCCTGATTTTCACTACTTCCCCTTCAGGTCCTGAAGCGGGCCAGACTTCCCAGTCGCCGCCGGTAGCTCTTTTGATTCTTCCTTTTGAGATCCTTGCAACAATATCTTCTTTCGGAACACCGGAAACTGACACTGCAACAGGGTTGGCTACACCGCGGTAAAAAACGTTCATTTTGGTAGCCGATACAACAGCACTTGCTTCTGCTACCTGGTATGTCGACTCAAATTCCCTTACAATCGGAACACCTCCATCACCTTCAAGAACAATGGTTCCACCCCAGTTCTTAGTTCCTACACTGGAAGTGTTTCCAACATAAATACCCTTACCATCCTCCACTTCAAGATCCTGTCCCGAAGACAGTCTTACAGATGGAAATTTAGTAGAATCATATGCTGCAAGGAAAACCTTTGCTTTGTATTCCTGACCTTTAAATACATAATCAGAATTGGAAAGAACAACGGCTTCAATTTTATTGAATTTAAATGAACCCGCATCGATCTGGCTCAATAAAAAGGAAAGTATTTCTGCTTCCGCATTCCGGACGTCGGATTGCATTTTTGATAAAATGGTTACCACCGATGCAAGCGGAAGATGCTCAAAATGGGTTGATTCCCAGCTATGAACTTCCCCATCTTTAAGTTTTTGGCCTGCATGTTGATGTACCTCTGTATCAAGGGTACTTTCAATAGCGGATACTATCGATGCGTAATCCTCTTTATTATCTATCAACTCCAGGAGGTCTTCTTTATAATCCTCTATTGCTTTTTTTACGACTGCACCTCCTCCTTCAAGCATCATAACCTGTGCAGGAATACTTGTATTGTCTTTACCATTAACCAGACTAAGGCTCACTTCACCATCATGAATTGCTTCGGTATCTTGACCTTCAGAAACAATTACTATTTTTCTTTTATACTCTTGCAGGAGTTCGTAGAGTTCTTCAGACTTTTCCTGCACCATATCTGCTTTTTCTTTCCAGTCGGCAACTTTAGCCTCATTCTGAGCCATGGCTGCTTCAAAGTCACCATAATAGGCTCCGTTTTTCTCCGTAAAGTTGGCGGTGGTTTTTGTCAAACCCTCATCAACCAGGATGAATGCGTCAAGTACATCCTTTGATACATTTAGTGCCAACAATGCTGTCAGCACCAGGTACATCATACCGATCATTTTTTGACGTGGGGTTTCTTTACCGTGACCCATAGTTATTATTATTTTTTAGCAACAGTCATTGCAGACAGCATATTGCCGTAAATATTATTTAATTCACCTAAATTCTGACTCAACTTGGATATTTCCTCTTTATACTTTTGAGTTTCTTCAACGGAGGATTTCAAGTCTTTCATCATATTGGAAAGCTCTTTATAAACCGCATCGCTTCCCTGTAAGTGATTCTGAGTTCCTTTGATCTGCAATTCATATGCTGAATTCAATTCGTTGAGGTTTTTATTCAAACTGGCAAGCTGATCACTAAATTGTTTATGTCCCTCTGAAATATTTGAATAATCCTTTTTCACCGTATTGGTCAGTTCAGTATATGAACTTGCTAGTTCAGTGGATTGTTGGGCGAACTTGCTGGCAATTTCTTCACCTGATTTATTAACCTTTGCTGCAGTCTCTTTATAGGAATTTGCCAGCTGGCTGACAGATTCATTCAATGCTCCGGAGTTTTCAGAATAAGAATTGGCAACACTTTGAACAGCAGTAGATGCCTGCTTCATATTATTCAGATAATCGGTGGTAGCTACTGAAGCTTCGGTGATATTTTTTATATTAAGCGAAGTTTCGCTCAGGCTGCTCAGGCCGGAACTGAGATTCTTAATCGTTTCCGGTTTTATATTGGCATCCTGAAACAATTCGTCAAATTTCTGAAGACCTACTCCTCTGCCGGAAAGGCTTTCTTCTTTTAACTCATCCAGTTCATCAGGATCTGACATCCCTGCGAGCTCAGGATAAACTAAAGTCCAGTCAAGTTCCTCGTGCAAAGGTTCAAATGCAGAAAAGAAGAATATAATTGCTTCTGTTCCCAAACCAAGGGTAATCATCAAAGATGCACCAGGCCAGTGCATAATTTTAAACAAGGCACCAATA
>CBDUPM010000015.1:0-13964 GCA_965369105.1 uncultured Bacteroidales bacterium
TATATAATCCTGAAATACATCCTTTTCAACTGATTCAATAGTAATTTTTTCAAGATCCACATTCAATTTCGAGCTTTTATCCCCGAAAACTATATTATAAAAGATAAGGGATACGGCTATCACTAATACACCGATCCAAATCAACTTTTTTGAGAAAATGTTTTTTTTCTCAATTTTCCTGTCCATTCCGTTCATGTGCCAGATTTTGCCTATTTATTACCATTTTTTATGCCAAATACACAATAAGTCTGATTTACTGCACCTTAATCATAGTTATTATAGGTAATCCTATTTAGAAAGTGTCCGAAAATGTAACAATTATCGTCCGATTTCGGACATATTAAAAAAGATTTGTAAATTTGAAGCTATTGAATAAATCCTGAACCAAAGATATAAATTCAAATCAAACCAAAACAAACCAAAGTATGAGTGCAAGAATCGGAAAAGTACTAGCTGTTGATGATAACCAGGATATTTTATTTGCACTAAAACTCTTGTTAAAAAATGAAGTAGAAAAAATCGA
The DNA here is from genome assembly GCA_965369105.1 of uncultured Bacteroidales bacterium. Taxonomy (GTDB): domain Bacteria; phylum Bacteroidota; class Bacteroidia; order Bacteroidales; genus JAGLSB01. The sequence continues at coordinate 524 of CBDUPM010000015.1, forward strand.
AACCCTTTCAAGTCCTGATTCCATCCCTGAAGCCATGAAACAAGATAACTGGGATGTTATTCTTTTGGATATGAATTTCACAAAAGATGCCATTAGCGGGCAGGAAGGATTTGACTGGTTAGAAAGAATACTGGATATTGATCCACAGGCCGTGGTGGTTTTTATTACTGCATACGGTGATGCAGAAAAGGCGGTGAAAGCCATTAAATCAGGAGCCACTGATTTCGTTCTCAAACCCTGGCAAAATGAAAAAATTCTGGCAACCATCAATTCATCGATACAATTGAGGCAATCGCGTCTGGAAGCTTTTAAACTAAGACAGAAGCAAAGAGAAATATCGGCCGTTCTGGATCAGCCCTTTACCGATTTTATTGGTCAATCAGAGGAAATGATGCAGGTCTTCAATACCATAAAAAAAGTGGCTGCAACTGATGCCAATGTATTGATCCTGGGTGAGAACGGAACCGGTAAAGAATTGGTGGCAAGAGCATTGTACAGGAATTCACTCAGGAAAGATGAAGTGTTTATAAATGTTGATTTAGGCTCCCTTGCAGAAACATTGTTTGAAAGTGAGTTATTTGGGCATGAAAAAGGTGCTTTCACTGATGCTAAGAACAGCAAGCAGGGCCGCTTTGAAATTGCTTCCGGCGGCACTCTTTTTCTGGATGAAATCGGTAATCTCAGTTCCCAGATGCAAACCAAATTATTAACGGTTATTGAAAGAAGAGAAGTAACCAGGGTGGGAGCGAATAAAGCTCAATCAATTGATGTCCGGTTGATTTGCGCCACGAATAATGATATTCATGAAGAGGTAAATGAAGGAAAATTCCGCCAGGACCTTCTTTACCGGATAAATACCGTTGAGATCCATTTACCTCCCCTGAGGGAAGGGCAGGGGGATATTCCTATTCTATCCGACCACTTTTTAAAAATTTACACAAAAAAATACAGGAAAAATATAAAAGCCATCCAGGCAGGAGCTATGAAAAAACTCAATCAGTATCCATGGCCCGGCAATGTCAGGGAACTGCAACACGCAATTGAAAGGGCCGTAATTATGACGGACGATGATATGCTCAGTCAGGATGATTTTATCTTGAGCGCCCAGGCTAAAAAAGCAAATGATTTTGAATTTGAAACCTACAACCTGGATGAAATTGAAAAACAAGTGATTCAAAAAGTTTTAAAACAATATCAGGGTAATATTACCCAGGCAGCCCAGGACCTGGGGCTTACCAGAACTTCACTCTATAGGAGGATGGAAAAACATGGGCTATAAAAGTTTTAGAGTTAACCTGATAATCAGGATAATCCTGTTTTCCGTTTCGGTATTTCTTTTTTTCTACCTGCTGGAAGAGGATACCTACCTGACTCCTATCCTCATTTTTATTGCTTCAATTCTGCAGATATATTCCCTGATCAGGTATGTGGATAAAACGAACAGGGATCTGGCCAGTTTTTTGGAATCGATCCGGTTTTCGGAATTTACCCGTTCTTTTCAGATTGAAGGAATGGGGAATTCATTTAATGAATTAAACCGGGCTTTTAATGATGTAATTGCTGATTTTCAAAAAGTAAGGTCTGAGAAGGAAGAACATTTCCATTACCTGCAGAGTATTGTCCAGAATATTGATGTAAGTATATTAGCTTATCAGAAAGACGGTACCGTAGAGATGATCAATAAAGCAGCAAAAAAGCTTTTTCAACTTTCGGGTATTAAAAATATAAGTAAACTTGAAAACCTTTCTCCTGAATTGGTAGAGACTCTGCTTACGATTAAACCCGGTGAAAATAAACTTGTGAAAGTTCAGGATGATGATGATTTTCTCCAGCTTGCCATAAACTCAACTGAATTTAAAATAAAAGAGAAATCCATCATTCTGGCCACCATAAAAAATATTCAAAATGTACTGGAAGAACAGGAAACCGAAGCATGGCAAAAGCTGATCAGAGTTCTCACACATGAAATTATGAATTCCATTACCCCTATTTCAAGTCTGTCATCCACCCTGGAAATGATTTTAAAACCTTATATTTCAGAGGAGGGCGCTGAAGAAGTTCCTGATAAAGAAACAGTCCTTGAAATTCAACATGCCATTCAGACTATTTCAAAAAGAAGTGCCGGCCTCTTGCATTTTGTTAATACCTATCGCAATCTGACCCGCATCCCCAAACCAAATTTTAAAATTATTAAGGTTTCAGAAATCTTCGATAATATCCAATCCCTGTTAGAAACCGACCTGCAAAAAAATAATATTGAATTAATTAAACAGGTGGAGCCGGCTGGTTTTGAAATTTCAATGGACGAACAATTAATTGAACAGGTATTAATAAATTTGTTAAAGAACTCCATCCACGCACTGGAACATAAAGATGACAAAAGAATTGTTATAAAAGCTTTCTTTAACAAGCGGGGCCGTCCTACTATCCAGGTGAGCGATAATGGAGTAGGTATATTGAAAGATGTTTTGGATAAAATTTTTATCCCGTTCTTCACAACAAAACCAAGTGGTTCCGGGATTGGCCTTTCCCTGTCCAGACAAATCCTCCGACTCCATGGAGGTACCATTACGGCAAGTTCTGTTCCGGAAAAAGAAACGGTATTCACTCTGACATTTTAATGAAGATTATTATTTTCAGCGGGTTTTCCATCTGTGATGCTTAAATCACAGACTTGAGCGCTAAGAAAAACTCTTCCTGCAAATATGTAAAGCTTTCCATTTGAATTATCTGAATGAAAAAATAAAATTGGCCGGATTTTTGTTTCATCCATATTGAAAATAAAGTTTAATCCTTAAATTCGTTTTACTTCCAAAGGGAATGAATCTTAACCGGGGTATAAAAAAAATGAAAAAGTATCTCTTTTATATGTTACTTGCTTTTATTGTCTTTTTTTCATCCTGTAATAAAGACAATGCTGACAATAACAAAACCATCCGCTTAACCAATGGGCAAATAAGTGAATGGATTTATTATAATATGGAATTTATATACCTCTGGGAGGAATTCATGCCAAAAAGCGTTAATCCTCTGGATGAAAATGATCCCAGGGAGTTCTTTTATAATATTTTATACGAAGAGGAAGATCATTTTTCATTTATTACCAGTGATTATCCTTCTTTCAAGGCAAGTCTCGACGGAGTTCCGGAATCAATGGGTTACTCACCGGCTTTTGGACGCTTTCAATCAAATGATAAGGTATTTATTGTGGTCGAATATGTGTACCCCAATTCTCCGGCATCCAGTGCCGGTTTAAAAAGAGGGGATATAATTCTGACCATTGATGGTATACCGCTGGATACAGCTAATTACAGAGAGTTATACAATCAGAACAGCTATATGGCCGGGATAGGGGTAAAACAGGACGAATCAATCGTTCTTACAGAAGAATCCGTTAGCCTGACCTCACAGGTTATTGTTGCTGATCCGGTATTGGCTAATGAGGTAATCGAAACCGGAGGAAAGAAAATCGGTTACCTGGCATACGCAGAATTTATCAGTGGGCAGAGTAATGAATATATCCAAAGCCTGGACCTGGCAATATCAAAGTTTATAGATGAGGAAATCGATGAGTTGGTTGTAGACCTGAGGTATAACCCGGGTGGACAGGTAAATGTGGCCGGTTACCTGGCTTCCTGCATTGCACCGGCATCGGTGGTGGCAGGAGAGAACGTGCTTGTATCCTATATTTACAATGATTTCCTCACAGCTTATTTTGAAGAAAACCGCTCCGGAAGTGGTTCTGATCCATTTGAATACCAATTCCCGGGATCTAATTATAATCTGAATCTTGATCAGGTATACTTTCTTACCACCAGCGGTTCAGCCTCAGCCAGTGAGCTGGTAATGATTGGGCTGGATCCCTATATGGATGTAACAATTATCGGTGACTCCACCTATGGAAAATATACCGGCGCGTGGGTATACCCTGATACTCAGGAACCCGCAAGGCATGATTGGGCAATTATTCCCATTGTTTTAAAATATGGCAATGCGGTTGGGTTTACAGACTTTAAAACAGGTCTGGTTCCCGATTACCTGATGGAGGATGATTTACTAAATCCTTACCCGCTCGGAGATCCGGATGACCCATTGCTAGCAAAAGCCATTGAATTAATTACCGGCATAGCTTCCAGCCGGAAAACCGAAATTACCGCTAAAGGCTATCTTGACCTGGCAGAACCCGGTATGGAATTTAAATCAAATCTTTACCTGAATGCAGAAATACCTGCTGAAGAGTTTCACCGATAAGCTTTAATTTGAAAATAAGGTTTCACATTCTCCTTAAAAGACCTTAATTTCGGACGGGAATAATAAAGTAGTCTATGTCATTAAAAAAAATATTGAGACCAGGATTATATTTTCAGCTCCTTTTTATGTTTCTTTTCATTGGGTTATGAAAATAAACGGACAAATATTCCCTCCCCTGGAAACAGGAATGGAATGGCTGTATATTTCCGGTCCGGAGGCAGGACTCCATTCGGGTGACGATGATCATTTGCAGACAGTCTACCTGCTTATTCCCGATAGCATTTCAGATCCTTTCAGAATTGAAATCCTTTTAAAAGAAAATGATCCTGAAAGTAGTAAGCTGAAAGAGTCCGGCCCCTATTCCTTTGAATTCCGAATGTTTGGAAAGGAAAATCTTTACCTGCCAAGGGATTATAATAAATACCAGTCGGATATCGCGGATTATTCCTTTAAATTCTCAGCAAAAAAAGCGGTAAAGCTAAAATCAGAAAGTTTTCATCCATCACAGGGAGAGTACAGACCCGAATTAAAATCCTGGTTATTCAGAATTGAATTGGAAGGTACGGAGGGCTCAGACAGCCTTTATTATAAATTGAAACTACATCCTGAAAATATTTTCAATTCCCTGCCGGATCGAAAATATTTTTACGCCAATAATATAAGTTTCGTGTTACCGGAGGTTCTCAATTACTGTTTTTTTATTCCGGATTCAGCCGCAGGCCTGAGCTTCGAATTCTTCGACATGGATAATGAAGGTGAAATTTTTTTCACATCCAACCGGAGAGCCGGACAAAAAGCTTTCCCATCCGGAAATGGAGAATACAGGAGAGCTATGTTAAATATTTTTTCTGATGAAAAGAACGATTCCCTTTGTTTACACATTAGAAATAAAGAAAATACAAACAATAACATTTCAATATACTGGCTGATGGAAGACGCTAAAGGAAAAGATATTAGCATGCCATTTGAATACTCTGTAATTCCATTAAGAAAAAAGAAAAATTACCGGTAATGGATCAGGATGCAAATTTAAAATTCTATAAAAACCAGTTAAAAAGGTTTAAACCCGAATTAGAAAGAATACTTAAACAAATCAAATGGACAGCTTTTTTCAGGTTAATTGCCATGATCCTTTTTGTCTGGCTATTGGTGAAGTCCATAAAACTTGAATCTGTTTTTTGGGGAAGCATATCAGCAATCGCGATTGTAGTTTTTTTCATTCTGGTTTCCTATCATAAAAGTCTGACTGATTTAAGAGACAAGCTTGAGGCCTTAATCACCATTAATAAATCAGAGATTGAAGCCTTGTCAGGAAATTTTTCCGGTTTTTCGAATGGTAAGATATACCTGAACCCGGAACATGAATTTACCTATGACCTCGATATTTTTGGAGAGAATTCCATTTTTCAGTTTATAAACCGGACCTGCACCCAGGCTGGTGAAAGATTATTAGCTGCGGAATTTATACATTCCCCGAAAAGCAGGGATGAAATTTTAAAATCCCAGGAAATACTGGAAGAACTGGAAAAAAAACAGGAACTTTTACAGGATTACAGGGCAAGGGGAATGCTTACAGATGATTCGGAATCGGAACAGGAAGAGATTAAAAACTGGGCAAGCCAGGTAAAATTCAGAATAAAGCTATTTACAAAGTTATTTGTATATCTCATTCCGGCATTAAACATCCTGTTTATTGTCCTTTCCATTATTAATATAGAAGCTATTAACTACCTGATTCTTTCAGCCCTTACAGGATGGTTTTTTTATGGCTTTTACTTTGTGAGAATAAACCGGTATCATTCAGCAATTTCGCGGAAGCAATCCATTATAAATAAATACCTTGGATTAAGTAAAATACTCGCAAAGGCTGAATTTGAAAATCCGGACCTGGTAAAGCTGAGGGAAGTATCCGGGAATTCTGTTAGCATGTTAAAACAAATGGATAGCTTAATGAATTTGTTCGATACCCGTTTAAATTTATTGGTGGGCTTTATTCTTAATACCCTCCTTTTAATGGACTTTCATATTATTATACAATTTACCCGCTGGAAGAAAAAGCACAAATCGAACCTTGAAGAATTATTCGACACCCATGCCCGCTTTGATGTCCTGGTTAGCAAGTCCGTTTATCTTTTTAATAATCCCGGATTTACGCAACAGCAAATCGCTTCGACAGATCTTGAAGCGAAAGATCTGGGCCATCCTTTAATCCATCCTGAATTAAGGGTAAATAATGATTTTTATGTCAAATCCGGTGAAAAAATATTCATTATTACCGGAGCAAATATGGCTGGGAAAAGCACTTTTCTCAGATCAGTTGGGGTAAATCTGATACTTGCCGGCATCGGGCTTAAAGTCTGTGCCTCGAATTTTAAATTTAATCCTAAAAAGCTTATTACCGGGATGAGAACTACGGACTCATTGGCAGAAAGTGAATCTTATTTCTTTGCAGAACTAAAGCGACTTCAGAGAATTGTTCAGGGTCTGGAAAAAGGGGAATCTTATTTTATTTTACTTGATGAAATTTTAAAAGGCACCAATTCAACCGATAAACATCTTGGCTCTGAGGCACTCATCAGGCAGCTCGCTGAAAAAACTGCTACAAGCGTTATTGCTACACACGATTTAAAACTCGGAGATCTGGAAAAATCTTATCCCGGAACTGTAAGGAATTATCATTTTGAGAGTCAAATAAAAAACGATGAATTGATATTTGATTATAAACTCAGGGAAGGTATTGCAGTAAATATGAACGCCTCCTTCCTGATGAAAAAAATGGGAATCATTCCCTAATCAAACAATTTCTTTGTTTTTGAGTTATATTTATATATCTAGATTTTTATATATTTGCAAAAAAGCTGTAATGATGAAAATAATAAACAAAACTATACTATTAATATCCGCTGTAATTCTGCTTGGGAGCTTTGCTCCGGGTGAAAACAGCAATATTTCCGGTATTCAGGATAATTCGATTCAGTGGATTGATTTTGAATCGGCTGAAGTAAAAGGAGAAATGGCGAATAAGAAGTATTTTGTATATGTGTATACCGACTGGTGTGGATATTGCAAAAAACTAAAAAGTTCAACCTTTCAGGATAAAGAGGTTATCGGCCTCTTAAATGAAAAATTCATTCCGATAATGTTTAATGCGGAATCCAAAGAGCCCGTCACCTTTAAGGGAAATGAATTCAATTTTGTAGCAAATGGCAGGAGGGGTTATCATGAGCTTGCAGCTGCTTTGCTTAACAACCAGTTATCCTATCCTACCCTGGTTTTTCTTGATGAAAAAATGAATATGATTCAACCCTTGCCCGGTTATAAATCTGCGGAAGACTTAAAGATTATTCTTAAATTCCTTGGTGACAATATTTATGAAAATATGACATTTGAGGAATATTATAATCAGGAAAAAGAAGGATAAGCCTATAAAATAATAGAGTTTCTTGGCCCTAACCGGGGAGATAATTATCAGGTCTCACTATAAATAATATATCATCCTGACAATCACCTTGTTTGTTCCGGAATTCAATTTAAAGGAAGCTTCCTCAAAGTCAGGAGCTCCAATTTTGGGTTTGAAGTTTTGTGAAAAGGCAAAGCCTTCCCTGGGAATTCCTAAAATATTTTTTTTCATTTCTCCATCCTTATTTTCATCATGCAAAACTGCAAATGCATAATTTCCAGGGGGTAGAAATTGAAAATTAAATACGGCCTGTCCGTTTTTTATTTCCTGGACCTGCAATTTAAATGCATTTTCACTTTTTTCCGGAAATCCATTTTCTGAATTAAACAGGGCAATACTGACATGACCGCTTGTATTTCGAATTCCTTCCACTTCAATTCTTAAATCCCCTTTTTCCTGGGAATAGGAATTATAGCATAAAGTAATTAAAGCAATTGTCAAAATGATTAATCTGTGTTTCATCCTGTTTTATAAAATCGGTTATCTATTAAACTAATCTAGTAAAAAAAAGTTTATTATCCCTCCTCCTTCTTGCCAGATTCAAATACAAATCATATTTTAGTTCAATAATATTGGCTTCCATGAAAAAAGAAGGGGAAAAACTTTCCGATCCTTCCTTATGGACTGAACTCTATGGGGATTATCTCTATAACTTTGCTTTCTCCCGGTTATTTCGTAAAGAAATTGCCGAGGACCTCGTACAGGAAACTTTTCTGTCTGCTTTGAAAGCCCGCAAAAATTTTAAAGGTCAGAGTACAGAACAAACATGGTTGATTTCAATCCTGAAAAATAAAATCATTGATCATTTCAGGAAAGTTTCCAATACCCGGGAGAAGATGATTCTGGATAATCAGTGGGAAATCAGCGGACAGGATTCACCTTTCCGGCAGGAAGCTCCTTTTAAGGGCCACTGGAAAAATAAAGACCAAAGTTTTAGTATTGAGATGCTTATCGAGAGAGAAGAATTTCAGACTATCCTGGAAGATTGCATAAAACGCTTACCTGAAAAGTGGGCTAACGCATTTGTATTAAAAATAGTTGAAGAAGCTGAAAGCAATTCTGTATGTAAGGATTTAAATATTAGCCCGTCAAATTTATGGGTGATTCTTCACAGGGCAAGATTAAAAATGAGAGATTGCCTGGAAAAAAAATGGATGAACTAAGGAATAATGAAAACGAATTCAATGAAATATAAGGTGATGGCACAAATGGCAAAGATGATGATGTCTTGTGACAAAGCCAGTTTTTTGATCTCCAAAAAAGCAGATGGAAAATTAAGCCTTGCAGAGATTATAAGCCTTGAAATGCACTTAATAAGCTGCAAGATCTGTCGGCTTTATGAAAAAGACATTGAGCTATTGAATAAATTTTTAAGAGATAATAATACCTGCACCCATCACCTGGATATGGAGCAAAAAGAAAAAATTCAGTATAGGATAATCGCTGAAATCAATAAAAATTGAATATTTCTGTAAGGAAGGAATGCTTTAAACGACAAATACTTTATACCAAAATTTTAATTTAAAAATTTTTTATCATGAAAAAAGACAAAAAGATGCTTAAATCTGCTTCAATCATAACTGGAGCATTGTTAACCGGTTCACTGGCAAGTTTTGCAGCAGCAGAAAACAGCAGCAATCTGTTGGATTATAATTCCATGGGATCAGGTGCAGAGGTTAGAACTGAGATAATGGATATGAATGCGCCTGACATACTTTCAAATGAATCTACCTACAAATTCGGAGAATTAAAATGTGGTGAGGGTAAATGTGGCGAAGGGGAAGAAAAAACAGAAAAAAAGGCAGAAGCTAAAAAAACCAAAAAAGCGGAAGCTAAGACTTCTGAAGCTAAATGCGGAGAAGCCAAATGTGGCGAAGGGGAAAAGAAAGCCGAAAAGAAAACCGAAACCAAAAAAGAAGGAAAAGCTACTGAAGCAAAATGTGGTGAAGGAAAATGCGGATAATTTATTAAACCGTAATTCTTTTCATATATAAAATTACCGGGAGCGCTGTCTTATTTATTTTTGAAGGATATCATGCGTTTATAGGGTTATAATAGCGTTCCCGGTAATACTCAAAAACAGGAATAATGAAAGCGAAAGTAGGTATAGGATTCAGAAGGGATATTGCAGATAATCTTTTAAATGACAGTAGTCTTCAGCCGGAATTTATTGAATTCGCCCCCGAAAACTGGATGGGAATTGGTGGCTACTGGAAAAAGATTCTCAACAGGGCAGTTGAAAAATACGATGTTACCTGCCATGGCTTATCCTTGTCTCTTGGAAGTCCTGAAGAACTGGACTGGAAGTTTATCAAAGAGTTAAAATTATTCCTGGACGAAAATAATGTCAAGATTTTTTCTGAACATCTGAGTTATACAAAAAGCAATAATGCTCATTTATATGATTTATTGCCTATCCCTTTTCGTGAAGATGCCGTTCATCATGTGGCTGACAGAATTAAAAATGTACAGGATGCACTGGAAAGAAAATTAGCCATTGAAATTGTTTCTTATTACACACCTGTGGCTGCTGAAATGAAAGAGCTTGACTTTATCAGGGCCATAGTGGATGAAGCTGATTGTGACTTATTACTGGATATAAATAATGTTTATGTAAACGCCTTTAATCATAAATATGATGCAAAGGATTTCATTGATCAATTGCCTTTAAACAAAGTAGCTTATATTCATATGGCTGGTCATGAGCAGGTAGAACCCGATCTGATAATAGACACACATGGTCAGCCGATAATTGATCCTGTTTATGAGCTCTTTGAATGGACCATACAAAAAATGGAACCGGTACCGGTTCTGCTAGAAAGAGACTATAATTTTTCCCAACTGGACCAGCTTAATTCAGAGCTTGACAAACTTAAATCCCTTGTAAGAAAAACCTGGAAAAAAGAATATGAAACTACAGGCAAAGACATATAAAATCCAGGAGAAACTCGGAACCTATTGTAAAACAGGATCAAAAACCGAAATCCCGGGCTTAACCGAAAACCGGGTGCATCATTACCGGAGGCTCGTTTATAATGCGGTAAAAAATACCATGGAACAGGCATTCCCAATATGCTCACAGGTTTTAAATGAAGAGGCCTTTGATTCCCTGGTACATCGTTTCTTTTCTGAATACAATTGCCAAACTCCCCAAATCTGGAAGCTCCCCGGTGAATTTTATCAATGGGTCGTTTCATCCGGTTTGGCTGAGGAATTAAAGCTCCCCTGGTTAAACGATCTTTTATTATTTGAATGGATAGAAATTGATGTTCACACAATGGAAGATATTGCTATGCCTGAGGCATACAAAATAACTGATCTTTTTAAAAATTACCTGGTTTTCAATCCCGAGTTTAAACTTATCCGGCTGGAATACCCCGTACACCTTTTCAACATTAAGGATGTAAGCGAAAAAAAAGCGGAATACTTTATTCTAATAAGCAGGGACCCTGAAAGCGGTAAGGTATATTTCTTTAATTTATCTGTTTTACATGTTTGGGTTTTAGAACAGATGATGAATAATCCACTTTGCCTGGAAGACCTTATCCCTGAAATCCATAAAAATTTCGGAATTGAAAGCGAGACTGTTCTTAAAAATAATTTCCGGAAAATATTCAATGAACTGATTCAAAAGAAGTTTATCCTGGGGAAATCCAGCTAGCCCTTTTTCTACACCATATTCTTAAAGATTTAAATATATTTTATATGTTATGCTAAAGTTTTATCAAAATTTTACCAGAAAAACCGGACAATTAACTGATGTTTCATTGCTTTTGGTCCGACTGGCACTTGCCTATGGATTTTATAAACCTGCAATGATGAAAGTGAAAAATTTTGAATCGATTGCTCAATGGTTTGAAAGTATGAATTATCCCCTTCCCGGATTAAGCGCATACCTGGCAGGAGGAACGGAATTTCTTGGGTTCATTTTTCTGGCGCTGGGACTTGGAACCAGGATAATTTCCATTCCTTTGGTTTTCGTTATGCTGGTTGCGATTTTCACGGTCCATTTTTCAAATGGTTTTGCTGCCGGAGAAAATGGTTTTGAAATACCGCTTTATTATTTAATTATGCTTTTAACATTGATCAGTTTTGGATCAGGCCGGATCAGTATGGATTATTTAATCACTAAAAAAAGAAACAGGGATAATTAATTCATTTCTATTAATTTAACCTCTTTTCTTACATCACGGATTGTTAAAGGTTTGGCAAGTATTTTCCTTTCCCTGTCCAATAAAAAAATAGTAGGTGTAGCATATAAATTATATTGCCGCGCAATTTTTCCGTCCCAGCCATCTATATCAATTACATTTACTCCTTTGAGGTCATTTAAGAGGATGAATTCTTCCCAATCCGCAAAGCTGGTGTCAATGGAAACGGTATACAATTCTATTCCTTTTTCCCTGCCCTCATTTTCATACCATTCACTTATTCTGGGTAAAACTTTCACACAATGCGGGCACCAGGATGCCCAAAAAACGAGGAGCACATAGTCAGAATCCAGCTCAGACATCCGAACAGGATTTTCCAGTTTATCCAAAAGATTTATATCCCGGACTTTTTGTCCCGGACTCATCCTTTTATAAGCCTCCAGTCTTTCCTTCATGATCTTCTCATTATCAGTCTCGCATTCTTCCGATAAATAATTATCCGCAATATGCACCAGTACCTTTTCCATTTTGAACCTTTCAAATCCGTCAATCAGGTAATTCAGAACAAAGTCGTATACTTCCTGTTCATAGCTGATTTCATTCATAATTCCGTCAATAGCCCGGATAAAAAGATCCTCCTGATCACCTGTACTTCCATTTTGCCCCCTGAAAAAGCTCAGGTATGCAATTATTTTCTGAGTAATTACTGGGCTGTTCAACAGGGCGAGATTATTAAAATTAACCGGATCCAGGTAATTCTCCTGCATAAATAATTCGATTCCTGTATTTTGGGCAGGATCGTACATGGGCTCAATCATAAATGAAATCAATTCAGAAACAAAACTTCCCGGTTTAGCAGCAGAGTACACCAGGATACTGTCGTTATAATCTTTTTGAATGGCAATTATTTCATCCCGGAGCTGGGGATAAAAACTATCCCCGCTATGATAAAAATTTAAGAGATTTAAAAGATTGGAAAGCTTATTCCTGTAAATATTATTAAATCGGAGGTAACGGTAATATATTTTATTGGAGGCAGACTGGGAAACCTTTAAATAGTATTCCGGGTTAATGACAGATGTGCTGATACTAATATTTTCCTTGTCATAAATGAAGTCAAAACCAGGGATTTCTTTATCATAAAAACCAGATTGGGAGGGGTCTCCCAGGTAAATATGAAATAAGCCTGTTTTTAATTCTTCAGGGAAAATATAAAAGATTTCCCCATCAACTGAAACGATACTATCCACCATCTTCATATTATCCCCATAATAAGAAAATAGATACACCCGGTCTTCCGTAAAATCGGGAACCGATAATTTTAATCCCTGAGAATAAGAGGAAAGGCTGATAGCCAAACTAAGAATGAACGGAAAAAATGTTTTCTTCATCATAATCAAAAAAATATAATACTAAGATAGCTGAGATAATAAAATTAAAAAAGCCAGGCTGTTAAAACGAATTGAAAAACCTCTTTATTTTTCAATATACACTATATTTAGTAAATTTCCTTTGTGATGATTTCGACAGCAAAAGGAGGGTCGAATAAAAACAAAAAGCTGTGGTTCATTCTTAAAGC
>CBDUPM010000016.1:0-13960 GCA_965369105.1 uncultured Bacteroidales bacterium
TTTTGTTTTTTGAGTGCAAGCGTTCCGGGTTAACAGAATCTTTTTTGCATATACACTCTGGTTAAACGTACATTTTACTTCATGTTTAAAAGGAGCTTCACGTTGCTTTCGTCTGCTTTATTAACAGTACCGAAATAACCTAAATTCCTTTTTCTTTTCTTTGATTTTTTCGTAAGGATATGGCTTTTATAAGCATGCTTCCTTTTAATCTTACCGGAACCTGTAAGAGTAAATCTCTTTTTAGCACCGGCATTTGTTTTCATCTTTGGCATCTCTAGTCCTCTTTTTATATATTATTTACCAGTTTTCGGTTTGGGCGACAAGAACATAATCATTCTCTTGCCTTCCAGTTTTGGCATTTGGTCTACTTTACCAACCTCTTCCAGATCCTGGGCAAGTCTGAGAAGAATAATTTCACCCTTCTCTTTGTAAAGTATGGACCTTCCTTTGAAGAACACATATGCTTTAAGTTTTGCTCCTTCTTCTAAAAATTTGGTAGCATGTTTCAACTTAAAATTATAATCATGTTCATCCGTATTCGGACCAAAACGTATTTCTTTTACCACCACCTTTACGGCTTTGGCTTTCATTTCTTTTTGTTTCTTTTTTTGCTGATAAAGAAACTTTTGATAATCGGTGATCTTACAAACAGGCGGGTCTGCCTTGGGAGAGATCTCTACAAGATCCAGTTCAAGTTCATCCGCAATCTTTAATGCTTCAGGAACACTATAAATCCCGGGTTCATCAATGTTATCACCAACCAACCTGATCGAATGAGCTCTGATTTCGTTGTTAATCCGATGAGGTCTTTGTTCTTTTTGAGGTTGGAATCTTCTTCCTCCTCTTCTGTAAACAGGTCCGGCTATGGCTCGTTCCTCCTATCTTTTTGTTAAACTTTAGTTATCTATATTTTCAAGCTGTTGCTTGACTTCTGTTTGTATAAAACTGACAAAATCTTCCATTTTTATACTCCCTTTATCTCCTTCTCCCTGTTTTCGGACGGAAATTGTTCCGGCTTCAGCTTCTTTTTCACCTACAATAAGCAGATATGGAATTCGCTTTAACTCGTTGTCCCTTATCTTCTTGCCTATCTTTTCGTTCCTGCTGTCAATCAGGGTGCGAATATCGGAAATATTTAGGAAATTTGAAACTTTTTCAGCATAATCGTTATATTTTTCGCTAATTGGCAGAATAACAGCCTGATCGGGTGTCAGCCAAAGAGGAAATTTCCCTCCGGTATGCTCTATCAATACAGCGACAAATCTTTCCATTGACCCAAACGGAGCCCGATGGATCATAACCGGCCTGTGTTTTTCATTGTCAGCGCCTATATATTCAAGCTCAAAGCGGTCGGGAAGATTATAATCCACCTGGATAGTTCCCAGTTGCCATTTCCGGCCGATAGCATCTCTCACCATGAAATCCAGTTTAGGACCATAAAAAGCCGCTTCTCCTTTTTCAATAACCGTGTTCAGATTTTTCTCTTCGGCTGCTTCCATTATGGCTGCTTCTGCCTTTTCCCAGTTTTCATCCGTTCCGATATATTTTTCAGTATCCTCAGGATCTCTTAAAGAGATCTGTGCGGTATAATCCTGGAAATCCAGGGCCTTGAAAATATAAAGGATAATATCAATGACTTTTTTAAATTCGTCTTTCAATTGGTCGGCAGTACAGAAAATATGTGCGTCATCCTGAGTAAATCCTCTTACCCTAGTTAAACCATGTAATTCCCCGCTTTGTTCATAACGGTATACCGTTCCAAATTCCGCATATCTTACCGGCAGGTCTTTATAGGAAAACTGCCTGCTCCTGTATATTTCGCAATGATGAGGGCAGTTCATGGGTTTTAAAAGGAACTCTTCTCCCTCCTGTGGTGTTTTTATAGGCTGAAAAGAATCTTTTCCGTACTTTTCATAGTGACCGGAGGTAACCCATAATTCTTTTTGGCCAATATGGGGAGTAATAACCGGTAGATATCCATGCTCTACCTGGACTTTTTTCAAAAAAGCTTCCAATCTTTCCCTCAATTGCGCTCCCTTGGGCAGCCATAAGGGTAATCCGGGACCGACCCTTTGGGAAAAGGTAAACAGTTCCAGCTCTCTTCCGACCTTCCTGTGATCTCTTTCTTTTGCTTTTTCCAGCATTTCCAGGTGCTCTTCCAGCATCTGGGCCTTGGGGAAACTTATTCCGTATATCCTGGTCAGCATTTTTCTTTTTTCATCTCCCCGCCAGTATGCCCCTGCCAGGCTAAGCAATTTTACCGCTTTGATAGGAGAGGAGCTGGGAAGGTGAGGCCCGCGGCAGAGGTCGGTGAAATTCCCCTGTTTGTAGAAGGTGATGGAACCATCTTCCAGGTCGTTGATCAATTCAAGCTTATACTCATCCTTTTTATCTCCAAAGTACTTCAGTGCTTCAGATTTGCTTACTTCACTGCGATCAAAGACTTGTTTTTGGGAGATCAGCTCCTTCATCTTTTTCTCTATTTTTGGAAGATCCGCATCTGTAATCTGAACTCCGTCCCCGGGATCAACATCATAATAAAATCCATTTTCTATGGCTGGTCCGATTCCGAATTTTGTTCCCGGATATAAACTTTCGATAGCTTCAGCCATAAGGTGGGCAGAGGAATGCCAGAAGGCATGTTTGGATTCTTCATCCCCCCATTTATGGAGTTTAATGGATGCATCCTCATTGATAGGCCTGCTTAAATCCCAGATTTCATCATTTACAGATATAGCAAGGACTTCACGGGCAAGACTGTTGCTGAGTGCTTTGGCAATTTCCAGTCCGGAAATTCCTTTTTCAAACTGTCTTACCGACCCATCCGGGAAAGTTATATTTATCATCATCAATAGGTTTCTAAAAATTGGAAATGCAAAATTAGTAAAATCCTGATGGAATGGGGAAAAGAAGGGGGCTTTTTTTCAGAAAAGGAAATTTTTTCGTTTTTCGCCGACGAGTTTGCCAGCTTCTACCTGCCAGGAGCAGGCCAGGTCGGGAATAAATTCACTCCACACCAGGTCCATAATGCCACAGGACCACTCGCAATAAACTCTTGTTCCGGAAATAATCTCTGAGTCCGGCAGCGGATAGTGGACCGTTTCCTTAAATTTCAAGATCCACCAACATTCTCCTTTATTCTCTGAATAACAAACTTGAATCGCCATAACTCAAAAATCTGAAATCATTATCCAGTGCAAAGCGATACAGCCTTTTCCAGGAATCGCCGATTAGTGCAGCCACCAGCATTAACAGGGTGCTGGAAGGCTGATGGAAGTTGGTGATGAGCCCGTCCGTCATTTTAAACTCATAACCCGGAGTGATCATGATTCCCGTCGAAAATTCAATTTTCTCCAGTCCTGATTGATCCAGGAATTGATCCACGGCGCTTAAAATCTCCATTCGTGAATATTCACCCGGTAAATCATAGGCTTCCCATTGCTGAAGAATGGCTGTGTCCGGATCGTAAGTTTGATTTATAATTTTTGATCCTATCCAGTAAAGACTTTCAAGACTTCTGCAGGAGGTGGTTCCTACCGGGATTATTAGATCATGATTGTTTTTTAAGCTGAGAATACATGGTTTTGAGATCACAACCCTTTCAATATGCATGTTATGTTCCGCGGCATTTTCTTTTTTTACCGGAACAAAAGTACCGGCTCCAACATGCAAATTCAGGAATGAGATCGTATGTTTCCGGTTTTTAAGATCTGACAGTAATTCTTCTGTAAAATGGAGTCCTGCTGTCGGAGCAGCAACCGAACCTTCATTTCTGGAAAAAACGGTCTGGTAATTTTCACTGTCCGATTCAACTGCCGGACGATTTAAATAGGGTGGAATCGGTGTTTTCCCAAAAATTTCAATTACTTCACTAAAACTAATATCCTTTCCGGTCCATGAAAATTCAATTTCCTGGGCATTTTCTTTTTTAGATTTCCATTCAGCCCTTAGCTTCAGGCCTTTTCCATTGTCTAATTCCAGTATTTCACCTTTCCATTTTTTTAAATTTCCCACCAGGCATTTCCATTTTACATTTTTGGTATGAGCAAAATTCATCTGATAATCGACCGGTTCTATGGGTTCCAGACAAAATATTTCTATTGCCGAGCCGGTTGCTTTTTTAAAAATAAGCCGTGCATGGATAACCCTGGTCTCATTAAAAACCAGGTGAGATGAAGCAGGAATGAATTTTTGTAAATCTTTGAATGAAGTCTGCACTATACTCCCTTCACGATACATTAAAAGTTTCGATTCATCCCGTTTTTCCAGGGGGTATTTTGCAATTTTTTCTTCAGGAAGAGGATAATTAAAATCCTCCATGGAGAGAAAGGAAGGTTTCTTCATTTAGATTTGCTTATCGGTAAAATACTTTGATCTTCTTTCTTTAAAAAAGAAAATGCTCGCACAAAAATACCTATTTTTGCAAAAAAAATAATTATGAATCTTAAAATCGGAGATACCGTAAAATTTCTGAATGATGTAGGAGAAGGACAGGTCACAGCCCTGGTAGATAAAAAAACGGTCATGGTAAGTACTCCGGATGGTTTTGATATGCCGGTTTTGATTTCCGATCTGATTAAAACAGAATCCGTACAGGAAAGCAGGGATTTTGCTGCTCCTGCCAGTGTGCCGGATGATGATGAACAGGAAATTTCAGATGAACCGGAAGAAGAAGGGCCAGCGGTTGATGACGAAATTATACTGGCTGTCCGGTTAAAAAATAATTCTGAAATATCCGGCTACTTTGTGAATATGTCAACCTATCATCTGTATTACACCATTTCACAAAAGAAGGAAGGTGAGAATTTATATTTGTTGGGAGGAAAGCTGGATCCTGAAACCCAGGTAATTCTTCCCAAATTGTTACCCGAATCCATCGATGAGGTGATGACACTCTATGTAAATGTAATTTTCTTTGGAGAAAGCTTTTACAGTCCTGTTGCCCCGGTAAATAAAAAGATTGAGATTCTGCCTTCAGATATATATTCCGGACTTTTACTGAAGGATAATGATTATTTTGATCATAAGGCAGCTCTTTTTCCCGTTTATATATTTAATCAGAAGAAGCCGGAATTTACTAATACGGTAGTGGCCGGCGACCTGAAAAAGATATTGGAGGAAAAAGAAGATCTGAAAAAGCCGGATCTGGAAAAGCCCAAAGAAAAGAAGCCCGGAATTACGGAAGTGGATTTGCACATCCAGCAAATTGTTGAAGATTATGGTCATCTGACAAGTGGGGAAATTATTGAAGCCCAGATGGCCAGGTTTAAGACTGCGCTGGAAACCGCTATTATTCACAGGGAAAGAAAGATTGTTTTCATCCATGGGATTGGCAATGGAAAACTCAAATATGAAATCCGCAAGGTTCTGGATCGCGAATATTCAGATCTCCGCTACCAGGATGCTTCTTTTAAAGAATATGGCTATGGGGCTACCATGGTATTGATTCCGGGTTAGGAATTAAATTCTGATTTTTCCCAGACCATCCTGAGCTGAGGGGTATAATCTTCCCTTTTCAAGCCTGAATAAATCCGTAAAGGGATCTTCAAGAAGGTCCAGGTGTCCGTCAAGATCGGCGAATTCAATATTAGGCCGGCTAAGTGCAAAATGAAGTCCGGCAGAAATTCCAAGCGCACATTCATCTATACAGCCAATCATTACTTCCATACCTGCAGCCTTTGCCACCGAATTGATATGCTGGGCTTCCAGGATACCTCCCACTTTCATAAGTTTGATATTAACCATATCAATCAAATCATTACTGGCAAGTCTGAAGGCATCTTTCAGGGTTTTCATACTTTCATCAGCCATAACAGGAACATCGGTATTATGGGTCACCTGTCCGAGTCTTTCTTCTTTCTTCAAACTGGTTGGCTGTTCCAGAATTTCAATTCCGGCATTACGGGTTTTATTTACAAACTGAATGGATTCATCAACGCTGTATCCCTGGTTTGCATCAAATCGTATCAGGAACTCATTGCCATACTTTTCTCTTAATTTATGAATCTTTTCAATATCTTCATCCAGGTTCAGGCCTCCCTTTAGTTTGAGGATGGTAAATCCTTTTTTCAGAAAATATGCAGCCTGGCTCAGAGTTTCGTTCAATGGGAGAATTCCAATGGTAATGCTTGTTGGGATGCTGTTTCTATACCCACCCAGCATTTGGTAGAGGGGAAGATGGGCCTTCCTTGCCATAAGATCATGCAATGCCATATCTACCATACAAAGAGTGGAAGAGTGCCGGGGAATAGTTTTTTTCAGTTGATGGATGAATTGAGAAATCTGAAAGGGGTATTGTCCCTTAACTAGATCTGTTATTTCGTTACTTAGTGCATGGATAACTTCATCAGGAGTTTCTCCGGTAACTTCTTTATCCGGAGCAGCACATCCCCAGCCGCTTATTCCCCTGTCAGTTTCCAGTTTTAAAATGACATTGCTCGTATTTGTAACTGTTTCATAGGCAATAGTGTAGGGCATTGCCAAAGGCATGTCCAGTTTGAAATATTCCAGGGAAGTTATTTTCATCCTAATATTTATTTTGAAATAATTTATCGAATGGGGTATTTTTTATGGTTTCAACAAATTCAGCCATTTTGTGAATCATTAACTCCCACATTTTGTGACCTTTTTCTGCAGTAGCCAGGGTGGCATTCCCCAATACACCCGATTTGGAAAGCGTTTTTGTGTGAACATACCAGCTCACCCCTCTGTCTGATGTAAAGTCTAAAAATTCATTGTCCAGATCCAGTGTATCATCCACTGCTTTTTCCATATCTACCAGTTCTGGCCTGATTGCCAGGGTGGTACTGGTTTCAATTTCACCGGCATGAATATCATTCGGGGTATCAATTAATCCGTATAAATCAATATCACTGGTTTCTCCGGTTTCCACACAAACAAATATTTTAGCATCCCGGTTAATCATTTGGGCCGCATAATTAAGGGTAGGAGCATTATCCCCGTGTCCGTTCAGAATAACCAGCTTTTTTATTCCATTGTGAGCCAGGCTCATCCCGATATCATAAATGAGAGCAGAAAGTGAATTATTGGTTACACAAATCGTTCCTTTGAATTCGGAGTGATGATAAGAAACACCATAAGGTACAGCCGGAAGAACAAAAGGTTTGGGATCATTACAGGCCTCTGCTACTTTTTTAGCCATATAAACGCTGTCAAAATAATCAACATCCAAAGGCAGATGCGGTCCGTGTTGCTCAATGGCCCCACAGGGAAGGATTGCAGTATCAACCAGTTTTAATCTTTCGGTTATTTCAGGCCATGTTAAAGTTTCCCATAAAAAATCAGGGTGTTTTTTTTCATTTTTCATCTATTTTGTATTTTACTTCATTTAAAAAATCGTCATTCAATTCAATCCTATGCCATTTATGGTCTTTTTTTTCAACCGCTCCATCCGAATATGGAGCTAAAATCTGAAACAGAGGTTTTCTTATGTATACTGGCAAATCTTCCAGATTGGATCTTTCCCTGTCAAATCTGAGATGGGTAATTTCCTTATGTTCTTTGGCCGCTTTTTGGGTAAATTCGTTTTTTTGGATCAGGTTTTTGTTCAGAAGAAGATAGTACAGCTGGGATGCATCGCTGCCGATTTGCTTTACCGACTTGCTCTCTAATGTTCTAAGGCCCTGTTCTATCTGGGTTTTATTGTAGCCGCAGTTTTCAGGATTTTCATCCAGTGCTCTTACCATTCCGATAATTCTCCTGCATTTTTCACATTTACCGCAGGGAAGCATCCTGCCATTTTCCTCATGAGCTGCATGACAGGAAATTTGATGTTTTTGTAATTCAGGATATCGTTTAATAAGGACTTTCATAATAAGTAATTCTGACATGCTCCTCAGGATGGAATACTGGTTGATATCCCAGGCCTTATTCCTGTAATAGCGGGAAAGTGCATTGTCAAAATATTTACTTTGATCATATAAGCCATTGTAATGTTTTATTCCCTGTGTTACACTGGTGACCGTTGTGTCATATTCATCTCCGATTAATATATTACCTATCCCGTTTTTCCTGGCTATAGGCAGAGTTCCGAATAAAAATACGGCTACCGTCCAGAGCCGGATAGGGTAGATATCGGACCGGATATTTGCATGATTTTCCTTAATAAAAGGAAGTTGTTTTAGCATCCAGTTAAATAAGCGGTCACTGTTGCACCAGGGTTTTCGGGTATTTGGTTCATTTTCCCTGAAGTACCTGTAGGAGTTAAGGGCAGTAAACCAGTGACGGCCGGCTTCATTGATGAAAACAGGATAGGGATTGGCGATTTCCTTGATTATGCCATAGCTCAGCAGGCTGTCTTTACCTCCGCTGCTTAAGATGAGATACTTATTTTTATCAGTTTTTTCATTTAAGTCTTGGGAATTCAATGATTTAAAATCTTTTCCACTAAAAACTATTTTTGCCTGTGTATAATGTGCTCTTTTTTCTGGTACCAGCTGATCAAAAGGAGATTTTAGAAATTCGTTTTTAATCAGCAATTTATTTACAAGAATTTCCCTGGAGGTATTTTCCATCATATCCTTAAGAAAACGCTTATCTGTTTTGTCAAATAATCCTTCAAATTCTATTGTTTCACAAAAAAGACCGTAATTCAAAGCTACCTGCGAAAGCATCATAGATGCAAGGTTTATATCAACTTCACTTTTCGGGTTAAAAACAGGATGATCATAGGAATATATCAGCTCAAAAGAATTGCTTTCACCGGTTTGCTGTTCAATAATATAATCTGCCCTGACCTTGCGTGCTTCCACAGTTATATTCTTGACGCATAGCTTTTTAAGAACAATAAATGAATCCAGTGTAATCATTTTAAATGAGATTTAAGTAATCTTACAAGATCTTTTGCACCAAATTCCAATACATCCCAGGCAGGCAAACCTGTTTCCTTTGTGATTTTTTTACATTCTGAAATTATTTCAGAGCTATCCATGTCTTCATGATTAAGGGTAACTGCAATCACTTTTTTACCTGAAATTATCTCGATGGCTTCAATTTGTTTTTTAACAGGGTGTAGGGGATATCCCGGAAAACCATCATATTCCAGTCGCCTGGGCGCATGCTGCAGGATCACAAAATCAGGCCGACCGGCTGCCAGAATTTCAAATCCACCGGGGTAGGCCGGATTCATAAGACTTCCCTGGCCTTCAATTACTATCAGATCAGGAGATTCATGGGTCCACGCTTCGTGAACAGCATGTTCTATTTCACCTGAAACAAAATCATTTATACAACTATCCATGATCATGGAGTATTTAGCTCCCTGCATCCAGGCAGTCTGCCCGGTCCCTACCATTTCAGCCTTTAGCCCGGAATCCCTGAAAGCATGTACGATGATCCATGCTGTGGTTCTTTTCCCTACAGCAGAATCAGTTCCCAGGATAGCAATTTTTAAACAATTAACCTCTTCGATTTTTCCGCTAAAAAAGTGTAGTTTGTTTCTGTCGGGAGTTCTTCTTACATCCCTTACCCGGCATTGATTATCGATGGCAATTTTCATCAGGTCATCATGCTTATAGAGGAAATCATGAAGCCCGCTGTCCACATTTAAACCCGCTTTTAAGGCTTTTCTGACGGTATCTTTTGCATGAGAAGGCAGTACGCCTCCATCGGTGGCGAGTCCGATTACCAGTGTTTTTGGTTTATTTTCAGGGGAGGATTTTTCAAGAGCCTCCTCCAGGTCTTTATATACCGGTATTCCGTTATTTTTTTTATCCAGAACCATGCCGGCATCTTTACCATGGTAGTTTTGATCTATTACGCCTGTGATATCATAGCGCTCAGTAAACCGGACCAAACCATGAGCTGTTTTGCCATAAGGGGTGTTAAAGGCCTGGTCGGCATAAACAAGGGCCTTACCATCAATTGAATTTTTCATTTTTTAATATTTACCTGTTAAAATTGCAACATACCTGTCATTTACCATTGGAGATTTTTCATGCATCTGAAGGAAAGCAATCAGACCTGATGTTGATGCAGGTAAAATCCTGAATCCTTCCTTTTTGTGCAGAAAAGTACTCATTTCTCTCATTTTGGCATCGCTTATATGATGAGCTTCACCTCCCGATTGTTGTATTGCATAGAGAGCTTCATTCCCATCAAAGCTGTGCCAGTTTATAAGGGGTTCATTAATAGAGGTTTCTTTAATCAGGTTAGGGTCAATATCACGACAATAGTCTAATCCTGATTTAAAAGAGCTGATAATGGGATTTTTATAGGCAGCTGAACCGGCAATAAATTTAGGTATGCGCGAGGTTTTACCCCGTTTATACAAACTTACAAATCCCCTGTATACCCCCGCCAGCAATGTTCCGTTTGACACAGGTGCGGCTATATATTTCGGAGCATCTCTTAATTGATCATAAATTTCGTTGGCAATTTCAGAATAAGCAGAAATTTGAAGAGAAGTATTTGCTCCACCAGGGTTGGCATCATACCACCGGTTTTCTTTTGATAATTTGCTGGAAGCTGCAACACTCTCTTCATAGGATCCCTTGGAACGAATTATCTCAACATTGAAATTGAGCATTTCCTTCAGTCTTTCTGTATGATACGATTCCGGGATGAAAATTTTACATTCCAAACCGGCCAGGTGGGCTGCATAGGCAACAGCAACTCCATAATTACCGCATGTAGCCACAGAAATGGTACTGTAATTCCTGCGAAATGCATCCTGAACCTGGGCAAAGGCAATCCGGTCTTTTTGCGTACCGGATGGATTTTCACCTTCATACTTGATGAAAAGCTGCCGAAGTTCAAATTCACGTTCCAGGTTGCGTGCCCTGTTGAGAGAGGTATCACCCACTTCAATACTTATAATATCTTCAAATGATTCAATCCGGTCCACTATTGAAAGTTTTGGGTCTCTAACCATATCACTTAAGGATTGGACCTCTTTTCCAATGCGAATCTGGGCTGATTTCACACCATCCAGTATATTCATAAAGTGCTAATTATTAATTTATTGTATAAATTTCTATATTTATGATTCCGCATGTAAAATAAGTGTATTTTTAAATTGAAATTACAACTTTCCGAAAATATTTTCAGATTATCAAAAAAATAATTCCCTTCCTATACAATACTGCTAATAAGGTTCTCTAATATGCAGATATACCATCCGGTGGTAAAAAGTGTTTCCTTTCCAATTTTAAATAATAAGACGAAGACGAAGAATCTTTTTAGCTGAACCATAACACCAACCGGTTTTGAAAACATCGAAATATTTCATGTTTTTTTATGATTTTATTCATTTCCCCGGTTCAATATCTCAGGGGTATTTGCATTAATTTTATACTAAGGTCTTCGAGCAAAATTCCTTACTCAAAACACATTTTAGTTTAATGTAGATGTATAGATCCGATATGAGTTATTATATATTGATATTCAATTGAAAAAAGCAATCCCATGCTTATTTGAGTGGAAAATATTTTTAAAAGGGCCATGCTTCAACACAGCAGAATGAGTGAAAAATTACTGAAGCTGAGGCATAAGACAACAGATTCTAAAACGAGAATGCTTTAACAGGGCATTGATTGAAGATTATGAAAGACTATGTTTCAATCATAATCATTGTATAAGAGAAGTCTTTAATTGTCTGAAAAACAAAATAATAAAAGAGGAGAATAATTTATCAAAGAATATATTGTGGTTAAATGATTTTTAAACAGAAAAAATGAAAAAAACAGATGTGTTAATAATTGGAAGCAGTGCAGCAGGTTTGGTTGCAGCTGTAACGGGAAAGAAAATGAATAAGTCAAAGAGTTTTTTAGTTGTAACAAAACAAGAAAAAACCCTCATACCCTGTGGAATTCCTTATATATTTGGAACAGTGGGGGATAGCGACAAAGATATTTTACCCGCAGAAATGATGTTTGAAAAAGCCGGCATAGACTATGAGATAGGAGAGGTGCTCAGGATAGACCGGAATATTAAACGGGTTTACCTGTCAAATGACAAGGAGATTGAATATGAAAAGCTGGTGATAGGTACAGGTTCCTTGCCCATCTCTCCCTCCTGGCTTAACGGAAAAAATCTTGAAAATGTATTTTCAGTTCCCAAGGATAAAGTCTACCTGGATTCTTTGCAGGAAAAGCTTAAAAAAACTAAAAAAGTTTTGGTAATCGGTGCCGGCTTTATTGGGGTTGAGCTCTCTGATGAACTAAGGAAGTCTGGAAAAGAAGTCATTTTAATTGAAAAACTTTCCAATATATTAAGCCTGGCATTTGATGATGATATCAGCTTACGTGCTCAGAAAGATTTAAAGGAAAGAGGTGTTGAATTAATGGCAGGACGGGGAGTAAAAGAAATCATAGGAAATGGAAAGGTTGAAGGAATTGTTTTGGAGAATGGAGAAAAAATTGATGCGGATGCTGTGATTCTCACCATGGGATACAAACCAAATTCAAAGCTCGCAGCTGATGCTGGTTTGCTAATCAGTGACAAGGGCTTTATTAAAGTAGATGAGTATATGAGAACGGATGATCCTCATATTTTTGCAGTGGGTGATTGCGCTGAAAAACGCGATTTTTTTACCCGTAAACCCTGCAACACCATGTTAGCCTCCACGGCCTGCGCCGAGGCGAGAATAGCCGGGATGAATCTTTTTAAGTTATCCGCTATCAAAACTTTTAGTGGTACGATCTCTATTTTTGCTACTGCACTGGGCGATACAGGATTTGGTGTGGCAGGTTTAACCGAAAAGCAGGCAATCCAGGAAAATATGGATATTGTGACCGGGGTTTTTGAAGGGATTGACAGGCATCCGGGTACTTTAAAAGATACACACTGCCAGTTTGTTAAGTTAATTGTCGGGAAAGAGAGCGGAGTGATACTTGGTGGTGAGGTATATGGTGGCCTTTCCGTGGGTGAACTGGTAAATACTATAGGAATTATCATTCAAAACAGAATGAACTTAAATTCACTGATTACAGCTCAGATTGGAACGCATCCTTTGTTAACCGCTTCACCGGCTGGATATCCACTTCAAAAAGCTGCAGAAGACGCATATGAAAAAATTGTATTTTCAATGGCAGAGAAGTGATTTTGATGTAGATTTTATTTTTTTATTGTTTATGGTTTGTTGTGAAAAATGCAGGTTAGAAATTAAAATTTTCTTTCTAACTTGCATTTTTTTATGGATTCAAAACGTCAAATAGAAAGCTGCATTTCATGTAATCACAGTTCAGCCTGTTTTAAAAAATTGCTTGATTCTGAACTTGACTTTGTTAGTCATAACAAAGTTCAAATTGAATATAAAAAAGGGGAAACCATTTGTAAAAAGGGGGATTTTGATACCTCCGTATTTTATATTTTAGATGGATTGGTTAAAGTGAGTCTTGAGGGACCGGGAGATAAATTGCTCACCGTGATTATACTCAAAGCCAAAGAATTTATCGGGCTGGCTTCCCTGGAAAGTTCCTTTACCTATGAATATACGGCCACGGCCCTGACTCCCACCACACTCTGCTCTATTAGGAAAGAAAGTTTCCGGCAGCTAATCAGGCAGAATGGAGATTTTGCATCCGATATAGTGAACTGGTATTGTAAGAATATGTCTCATTTATTCAGGAGATTATCAGCTCTGGGTTTTAAACATGTAAATGGAAAGGTTGCGGATGTATTGTTATATCTGAATCAGGAGGAATTCAGCAGCTATGATATTTTCAAAATATTAATCCGAAGGGATATGGCAAATATGGCAGGCATACCGGTTGAAAGCCTGATTCGGATCTTATCAGATTTTGCAAATGATGGTTTAATAGAAATTGATAAAAAGAATATCAAAATTTTATCCTCTGAAAGGTTAAGGGAGATCAGCAACTGGGGATAATTTTCCAAAAAAGGAATTCAGCATCCCGGAGATTATATTAGAAGTATTTAGAGTTGGATAGTTAGAAGTCCACAGTTTACAGTCTACAGTCCACGGTCAACAGTCCACGGT